>JAZFTY010000001.1:0-7068 GCA_036446935.1 Acidobacteriota bacterium
CGTCAAGGATGACCAGGTCTGCATATTTCCCGGTTTCCACACTCCCCAGTTCCTTGTCCTGGTGAAGGATCCTGGCATTGTTCAAGGTGGCGGCCTGGATCGCTTTCATCGGTGTAATTCCAGCTTGAACAAAAAGCTCCAATTCCTGGTGCAGGCTCCAGCCCGGCAGGGTGGCTCCGTTGGGAGAGTCGGTTCCTGCAATGAGGAGTCCTCCTGAGAGATCAAATCTTCGGGTGAATTCCTTCATTCGAATCAGGGTGTTCACCCACTCCCGGCGTTCTTCTTCTCCGAAGCGGGCCAGGGTGTTGGGTTCACCTTCGAGAATGTATCGAAGCGCGGGATTGGCGGCGAGATCTTCAGGGGTACGCTCATGGCGAGCGATGTTCACCAGGGTGGGAGCAAAGTAAACATTTCTTTGGACCATGGACTGGATCAAAGCCTCAGCTTTGTCGCTATCGAAGTTTCGATGCATGCGACCATACCAGTAGCGAAACAAGTGGTCCCGAATCGCGGGGTCAAAGTCAGAAGGAACCTCCACCGCTTCTCCCATCGAATCTTCCAGAACTCCATATCCATGTTCGATGCCGTCCAGTCCCGCCTCGATGGCCAAAAACGCTCCGGGGGCCCGACCATCAACCTGTGGACCCGTGTGCCCGTAGACCAGTAATCCGTGGGCATGGGCGACCTCAACCACCTCCTCTAGCTCAGCTGGCGTGTAGCCGGTGACCTTGATCCCGTCCACTCCCGCTTCGACCAACTTCTGGGCCAGTTCCCGAGGGGTGCTCACACCCATCGCCTTGACCGATCCGGGATTGATGGCAATCCCTGAAACGAACATTCTGGGTCCCAGGATGTTGCCCACTGCCAGTTCCTGTCGGAGCGTCAGAACTCTTTCAACCTGGCTTCCCATGTCTCGGACCGTGGTCACCCCATTGGCCAGATAGAGTCGATGGATCCAGGGGTAACGGTAATGAACGTGAGCGTCGATCAGGCCAGGGATGATGAACTTGCCGCTGGCTTGAATGATGTGGGCGTTGCCAGGAGTTGTGATTTCTCCCTGCTTGCCAATCTCGCGGATGCGATTTCCTTCGATGAGAATCGTGGTCCCCGTCGCTGGTGGTCGTCCGGTTCCGTCAATCAGAGTCCCGCCTTCAATGACAAGGACTGCAGTGGAGGGGTTGGGTGTCTGTCCGCCGACGGATGAAACAGAAGCAGCAGCGAACAGGAAAAGAAAAGAGAGCAGTATGGATTTTCCCATATCGCCTATTTTCACGGGATGATCTCAAAAAATCAAGGAATGGGAACGGCTTCCAAGATCTTCTCGAGGATCTGGTCGGTAGACATCTTGGCGGCTTCTGCCTGAACGCTTCGAATAATCCGATGGCGGAGAGCCGGAATGGCAATCTCCTTCACGTCGGCAGGCAAAACGTAGTCTCGTTCGTGGAAGAAAGCCACCGTCTTGGCAAGAGAAAGCAGGTGGTGGTAAGCGCGCGGTGAGATCCCCACGGTAACCGCATTCTGGAGGCCTGCGACTCCGAAGGCCTCTGGATCCCGGGTTGCCCTGCCCAGTCGGACCACATATTCTCTCAAACGGTCGTCGACGTAGGTTTCTCGGATCAAACCGCGAATCTCAATGACGGCTTCGGGTTGGAGCAGAGGTTTCAGTTCGATCTGGCCCATATCGGTCTTGAGCATCGAGAACTCGTCTTCATGATCGGGGTAACCGACTCGCAGCATCATGGAAAATCGGTCTTTTTGAGCCTCGGGCAAAATATAAACCCCCTCTTGTTCGACGGGATTTTGAGTGGCCAACACCCAGAATGGATCATCCAGCTTGAAGGTGTTTTCTCCCAAGGTGACCTGACGCTCCTGCATGGCTTCCAACAGGGCGCTTTGGGTTTTTGGAGTTGCTCGATTGATCTCATCCGCCAGTAAAATATTGGTGAATATGGGCCCGTGTTCGACACCGAAGGTTCCCTTGACCGGGTCAAAAATACGCGTTCCCACAATGTCTGCCGGTAAGAGATCGGGGGTGAGCTGAATACGTTGAAACTTGGCGTGCACCACACTGGAAATCGCCACAACGGCCAGTGTTTTGGCGACTCCGGGCACTCCCTCCAACAGGATATGCGCACAGCCACCGTGATGGCCGTTCTCGGAAGCCTCTTTTTTAAAGGAATAGGGAATTTCGGTAAAGAGACCTACCAGGAGGTTTCGGACCATCTCCCCCTGCCCGATGATGACCCGGTTGATCTCCGCTTCCATTTCCCTGAGAAGCTTGATGGTTTCTTCTTTGTTCATTTTTCTACCCAGGCGAAAGCAGTTATTGTAGGGGGCGACCAGGACCGGGTCAATCAATTAAAAAAATCGCCAGTGCGGCAAACCCGGTGACGATGAACCAATAGTATAAGGGAGTCTTCTCGGTTACCGTTCGGGTACCGATCACCTTTCTTTCGTTCCAGAGAATCTCATTCAGATTTTTATACAATTCTGTCCCGGTATGGGATCGATAGTAGCGGCCTCCAGTTCTAATGGCCACCGAGCGCAAGGTGTTTTCATCGAAACTGGCCAGCAACCGATCACCTTCCTCATCGACTAGAAAAACCGTGTGCCCGTCCCTCTCCCCGATAGGAATGAACGCCCCCGTTTCCGTGCCTAGACCGACCGTATAGGTGCGCACGTGCAACTGAATGGCCTTTTGCACGGCTTCCTGCAAAGCTTCTCCATGGTCCTCTCCGTCGGAGATGAGTATGAAGGTGAAGTCTTCGGGTCGCAGTCCTTCGTCTATCTCCTGCTCTTTTTCCAAAAGCAGGAGGGCGTTCTTGAACCCGCCACCTATATCGGTGCCGTAGGTGGGTCGCAGGTCAGCCTCCAGATAGTCCAGATAGAAAACAATATTCTGGGCATCCTCAGTGAGATAGGAGAGTATGACGCTGGATCCAGCAAAGTTGATCAGTCCGATTTGACCGATGTTTTCATTTCGATGCAGGATAAAGTTCTGAATTTCCTGACGAGCTCGGTCGATTCGTGAGGGAGCGATATCCCTTGCCCTCATGGACAGGGAGGTATCCAGAAGAAAGACCACATTGATCTTCTTATAGATGGATTCTTCTCTCTTGAGTTCGAACTGTGGCTCAGCCACAGCCAGAATCAAGCTTCCAGATGCCAGAACGAACAAGAAGGTTAATCGAACATAGCGGAATCGGGTCGAGAAATGGCTGAATCGTTCCACCTGTTCCATATGGAACTGGGTCCTTATCTTGGTGATGTGGCGAAGAATAAGCCAGAAAAGGAAAACGGCTAGGGGCAGGAGGAAGAGAAGATTCAGGTATTGGGGAGCACCAAAGGACACGGATTCTACCCTGCTATCTTGGTATCTGCCTGTTCGATTTGATCTCTGGGTCGTAGGACTTTTACCGGCTTATCATCCTGGTCTTGCTCCGCTTCTTCCAGAGCTGTCCTCACCAACTCGTAGTTGAATCGAATGTTCCAACGTTGCTCATCATCCTGTTCCAGGGACTTTCGAAAGAGATCCTGAGATCGATGAAACCAGGCGAATGCATCCTCCATCATTTCTTCCTGAACGCCCTTTTGGAAGTATGCATTGCCGCTCCAAAAGTATGCTGCTGCCAGGTCGTGAATGTCTTCTTGAATGCAGATGTCGGCTAGTTCAACCGCCTCGTCATACTTTCCCATCTGGTACAGAAGTCTCAGTTGGCCGATCATAGCTCCTGAATATTCCTCTTCGAACTGATTCCTGAGTAGGGTCCAGGTTTTGAGGAAGTCAACCAGATTCTTGTACTCCGTCATGGCCTCATCCGCCATTTTGCCGTGCTCCAGCTGTTGCGCTGTTTGCTCACGACCACTCACCGAAGACTGGAGATAGGCGTAGGCCAGCAGGATCACGGAAAAAATGACGACCAGGGCCAATAAGAGGGGCAGAAATCCGAATTCTTTCTTCTTCACGGCGCTTAAACTATCAGAGAGAAAAATGCTGCGTCAACGATTATCTGTAATATGGGCCGTATTATACCCATGCCTTCTCCGCTGCAGCGCCCTCAGCAGGCGCGCTTTGCGCGCCCGTTCGGTCGTGCTTTCGTGCAGGTGGGCGACGCCCGCCCATGGCCATCGCCGCTTCGTTGCCTGCTCCCAAGAGTTCAAGTAGAGTAGCGGATTGCAGAAAAATAAGGACTTGCAACTTTTTATCGGTCGAATCTTTGGGGAGGGGTAAAACATGGGGAAAGTCGTGATTCTTTCCACCGGCGGGACCATCGCCATGGATCAGACAGCGAGTTCCTCTCACCCCGTGCCTTCTTTGACAGGCCGGGACTTCGAGCAACAATTAGCCTCCCACTTCCCAACCGATATTGAGATCTTGGCAGAGGATATTATCAATATCCCCAGTGCCCATATTTCACTTGAGACCCTCCAGGAGATCTGCCAAAAAGCCCAGGGTCACTCATCCAACCCGGATGTGGCTGGAATGGTGGTCACTCACGGAACCGATACAATGGAGGAAAGCGCCTACTTTGCGCATTTGTGCTACAGCGGTTCCCAACCCGTCGTTTATACCGGCGCCATGCGTTCCGCCAATGAAACGGGATACGATGGGCTGAGGAATCTGATCTCCGCTCTTCGGGTTGCCTCTTCCCCAGAGGCCAGGGAACTCGGAGTGCTGATGGTGATGAACGAACAGGTTCATTCTGCAGGCGAGGTGAGAAAATTTCACACCCAGAGGGTGGATGCATTTCAGTCGCCTCCTTATGGTCCTATCGGTGAGATCGCCTTTGACAAGGTCAGCATCAAGCGAAGGATTACCCGGCCCGCTCAGTGTCTTGAGCCCAACTATGTGACTCCCGTTCCCCTGGTAGCTCTCACCGCGGACTTTGAAGTCGCCCTCCTGGAAGCCGTTCAGGACATGAAGCCTAAGGGAGTCGTTATCGAAGCCCTGGGAGGGGGACGAGTCCCACCCAAGATCATGCCTGTTCTGGCAGATCTGATCGGGTCCGGAGTTCCCATTGTGATGGCCACCCGATGTGGAATTGGACCGGTGATCGACCAGTATGGCTACACGGGTGCTCATCGCGATCTGAAAAAACTGGGATGCACTTTCGCTCATCATCTCTCCGGATCAAAGGCCAGGATCAAGTTGATGCTGGTTCTGGGAAACGGATTCGATTCAACCCAGCTGAACAGGTCTTTCGAAGATTATGAAATACGATCTGGCCATTGAAGGGGGAACGCTGGTCAGCGGGACCGGCCAGGAGAACCAGAATCTCTATATTCAAGAGGGTGTGGTCGCGAGGGTCACCACAGATCGCCTGGAGGCGCGTCAGCGCTGCGATGCATCGGGTCTGTGGGTCCTCCCGGGGATGATCGATGGTCATGTCCACTTTCAAGATCCCGGCGACAGCAGCCGCGAAGATTTTGTGTCGGGTTCCAGCGCCGCAGCCGTAGGTGGGGTCACGACGGTGATTGAGCACACCCACAGCCATCCCGTCCGCAATACCCGTTTCTTGCAGGAAAAGATTGCTCACCTGCAGAATCGATCACTGGTGGATTTTGGACTGGGTGGCCATGTATGGCCCGAAGACATTCCACAGGTGGAAGAGTTGTGGCGTGCCGGCCTTCAGTTCTTCAAAATCTTTACCTGCAATACCCATGGGGTGCCGGCCATTCTAGCGGGAAGGATGCTGGAGCTTTTCCAATCCCTGGCCAGGTTTGACGGTCTTTGTCTGGTCCATTGTGAGGATGAGTTCATCACCGCCGACAACGAGGTGTCGCTCAGAAAGCTGGGCCGGAAGGACTATGGGATTCTGTCCCAGTGGCGAAGTCAGGAGGCCGAGCAGGTGGCCGTAAATACGGTGGCTCTGCTGGCCAGACTTACGGGTGCCCCAACCATTATTGCCCACATCAGCCACCCGGAGGTTCTCGATATCGTGGCCCGGGAACGTCAGGAGGGAACCAGGCTGTGGGCGGAATCCTGTCCTCACTATTTCTATCTTTCCGAGGAGGATATTCTCAAGCACGGACCCTACCGCAAATGTACGCCGCCCGTGCGCAGCAAGGCACAGGCAGAGGAGCTTTGGCAGCGGCTGGCAGGCAGCGAGATCACCCATATTTCCAGTGATCACGCGCCCTCGACACTGGCCCAAAAAGCCGAGGGTGAGGAGGATATGTGGGAGGGACACTTCGGGTTGCCCGGTGTGCAGACTACGCTCAGCATGCTCCTGAATGCTGTGAATGGAGGGCGCTCCACCCTGGAACGCGTCGTACAGCTGGTCGCTGAGACACCGGCTCAGCTTTACCGTCTTTGGCCCAGGAAAGGAAACCTGCAGCCTGGAGCAGACGCGGATATTGTCCTGGTCGACATGAAGGGCAAGCAAACCCTGAGCAACGACGCCATGCTCAGCCGCTCCGCCTGGACCCCCTATGATGGGGTGAAGGTTCAAGGATTTCCGGTTGCCACCTATGTGAGGGGACAGCTGGTGGCAAGTGAGGGCAAGGTCGTGGCCAAGCCGGGTACGGGTCGCTTTCTTCCCGGGCCCGGGTTTGAAGAGAGGAAGGGCTGATCATGGAGAATCCGAAGTACGTCACCGTCAATGGGATCAAAACGAGATATTTTGATGAGGGAGCGGGAGAGCCGCTGATCCTTTTCCACGGCGGAAGCTTCGGGAATACCGACAACGTGGATCTTGCCGATAATTGGGATCGGAACTGGTCCTGGTTCCTCAAATCGTTTCATGTTTACGCTCCCGACAAGCTGGGTCAGGGATTTACCGAACTTCCCCAAAGGGATGACGACTACACCATGGCGGCGGTGGTCCAGCATGCCTACGATTTCATCCAGAAAATGGGCCTGAAGAAAGTCCACCTGGTGGGTCACTCTCGGGGTGGTTTTCTGGTTACCCGATTGGCCCTGCAGTACCCGGAGCTGGTCCAAACCCTGGTGATCGTGGACAGCGGAACCCTCGCTCCAGGTGAGAATCCGAGCAACTCCAAGGAGCGTTCCAAGCTGGGCCGGGCCAAACTTCTCTCCGATGCCCCCAAACCCTTGCTGAGCCTGGA
>JAZFTY010000002.1:0-10869 GCA_036446935.1 Acidobacteriota bacterium
CCTACGAGCAGATTCCTGAAAACCTGAAGAACGCGATTTTGGCCGCCGAGGATGCTGATTTCTTCCGACATTCCGGGATCGACTTTCGGCGACTGTTTGTCACCCTGGTGCGGGACATCCTGCTGAGCGAGAGAAAGGGTGCCTCAACCCTGACCATGCAGTTGAGCAAACTCCTCTTTACCGGGTCCGAGAAAACGATTGAGCGCAAAATCAAGGATATGCTTTTTGCCCTGGAAATTGAGCAAAACTACTCCAAAGAGCAGATTTTCACGTTCTACTGTAATCAGATTTATATGGGCCACGGAACCTATGGGATCGCCTCTGCCGCAGACTTTTACTTCAACAAGTCCCTCGATGCATTTACACTGGCAGAAAGTGCGCTGCTGGCAGGTATTATCCAGGTTCCCGGAAGGCACTCCCCCATCAACCATCCAGATGATGCGACCAGGCGCCGAAACTCAGTCTTAAGACAGATGTACGACAAGGGCTTTATCACTGCACGCGCCCTGCACGAGGCGCAGACTGAGCCCCTCTTGGTTCGTGGGAAGAACTATGAGCAGAGCCCGGCCCCCTATTTCATCGAGTGGGTTCGACAGTACCTGGAGAGAAACTACTCAACGGAGCAGATTTGGGAAGGCGGGCTGAAAATCTATACCACCCTCGACTACGAAACTCAGGTGGCGGCTCGAAGGACTCTACGGGAAGGACTCAAGCAGTTCGACAAGGAGATCCATAAAGGGGCTGGCTTCCTCGAAAATATTTTGGAACAGGGTCAGGATCTGGACACCTATGTTCATCCTGAGTGGCAGCAGATTTTTTACGAGGGCCAGATCGTTCATGGCTTGGTGATGGAATCCGGCCCCGAGGAGGCCCTCGTCAAATTAGGGAGTTTTACCGCTCGAATTGAACCCGAGGATATGGCTTGGACTGAACAGAAAGAAGTGGACCAGGTTCTTAAACCAGGAGATGTGGCTGCCTTTTCCATTCAAGAGATCCAGCGATCGGATAAAACGATCGGGGCGACCTTGGATCGGATCCCGGAGGTCCAGGGAGCATTAATCACCATTGATAACAAGACCGGTGCCATCAGGGCCATGGTAGGTGGCTTTGATTTCCAGTACAGTGAATTTAATCGGGCAACCCAGGCCATGCGCCAGCCCGGATCACTTTTCAAGCCCTTTACTTACGTGTCCCTCATGGAAGCGGGTTACTCTCCTTTTGAACACGTTTTGGATGCTCCCGTAAGTTATCGAGAGGGACCCGGACGCATCTACGCTCCTGAGAATTCTGACGAAGATTTCAGGGGATTAATGACCATCCGCGATGCTTTCGCCTTCTCCCGAAATGTGCCCACGATTCGATTGGCCAACGCGCTTGGGATCGACAAAGTGATTGAGGTCGCTTACCGTTTCGGCATTACACGTAAACTCCCTCCTTATCTCCCCGTTGCCTTGGGTGCAGGAGAACTCACATTGCAGGAAATCACATCAGCCTTTACTGTATTTCCCCACCACGGAGTACGAGCACACCCCCATTTCATAAAGCGCGTGGAGGACTATCATGGCGCGACTTTGATGGAGCATCAAAACCAGTTTGACCAGGTCATTTCTCGTGAAACGGCGGGGAAAATGCTTTATTTGCTACGCAGTGTCGTAGAACGCGGGACCGCTCGCCGAGCTCAATCGCTGGAACGCCCCCTGGGAGGGAAAACCGGGACCACGAACGATTCGACCGATAGCTGGTTTGTCGGTTTCACCCCGCAGATCACTACGGGCGTATGGGCTGGATATGATGAGAAAAAATCCCTCGGAAAAAGGGTCTATGGCGCTACCTTAGCTCTACCGATCTGGATTGATTTTATGGAAAAAATCTCCGAGAAGTTCCCGATAGACGACTTCGAAGCCACCTATACACCCCTGGACATCACCCTGGCCCAAAAACAAAATGTGGGAGTGAAAGGGGAAGAGGTCGTACCGAAGCCTTGGAGTGTGGAGGACATCCCACCGCCCCAGCCATTCTAATTCTCCCGATCAATCACAAAGTCGGTAAAATTCAGCAAGGCCTCACGGTAAATAGAGTCCGGGAAATCCAGCAGGGTCGTCTTGGCCTTCCTTGCGTATTCCTCAGCAAGGCTCTGTACTTCTTTCAAGGTCCCATAGGCCTGGACCAGTTCCATAATCCGCTTCTTGTTGGCAGAGCTGAAGTCCTGGGTCCGCACCACATCGCGAACAAAGTCCTGTTCCTTCTGATCCGCTCTCTCCATGAGGTAGATGATCGGTAGCGTGATCTTCCCTTCTTCGAGATCTTTGAGAACCGGTTTACCTAAAGTATCCTCATTTGAAGTGTAGTCCAGCAGATCATCCGTTAACTGGAAGGCCATACCTATAGAATGGCCAAAAGTCCCCAGCTTCTCCTCTTGCTGCTCATCCATATCTGCCAGAATGGCCCCTAACCGGCCGCATCCAGAAAACAGATGCGCTGTCTTCCGCCGACAGATTTCCAACTGTTCCTCGACCGAGAGGTCGATGCGGCCGGACTGTTCCCACTGAATCAGTTCCCCTTCCACCATCTTTCGTGTGACGTCGATCAAAAGGTTCAAAACTCTGAAGTTTTTCAACTTCAGGGCCAGATAAAACGAAGTCATGTATAACCAGTCACCCATCAAAACCGTGACTTGATTTCCCCACGTGGCGTTTACGGAGGGTCGTCCGCGACGAACCCCGGCATTGTCAATAATGTCATCATGAACCAGCGTTGCCACATGAATGAGTTCGACCACCACGCTCAGGACGATGGCGGGTTTGCCCTCGAACCCACCAAGCTTCGAGGAAAGAAGTAAAAGGGCAGGACGGAAACGCTTGCCTCCACCGTCGTGCAAATAGGTATTGATGTCATCCACCAGAGGAAAGGCAGAGTAGCCCTCGGTTTTCAGAGCGAGCTCAACTTCCTGCAACTCGGCTTCAACCAGTTTGAAGATATCCTTAGGAGTCAGTGTGACACTAGTTTTCATGTTTTCTGCCCGCGCTAATATACCAATTCGGGTTCCAGGTTCCAAGTTCCAAATAGCGGGCTTCGCCCGCGTTCCAGGATCCAGGTTCCAAGTTCCAGCTGTCAGCTACCGTTGGTCGATCTGTTGTCTGTTGTCAGCCGGTCTGCCGGCTGTTGCCTGCGGTCTGCGGTCTGAAGAGCCGTTCAAAGTTTTTCGTGGTAAGGGCACCGATTTCCTCCGAGGTCGTCCCGCGAGCCTCCCCGAGTACTTCGCTCACCTTCACTACAAAGGCCGGTTCGTTTCGTTTGCTTCGGAAGGGGACAGGCGCCAGATAAGGGGAATCCGTCTCAATGAGCAATCGATCAGGAGGGATTTGGCCCGCGAGCTCGCGTAGATTCTCTGCCTTGCGAAAGGTAAGAATTCCACCAAAGGAGATGTAAAAACCGAGCCGGAGACAATGTTGGGCCGTCTCGAGGCCAGCCGTAAAACAGTGCAACACACCCCCAGGCCCGTCGGAAAATTCCTCCTCCAGAATCTGGCACGTTAATTCTTCCGCATTCCGAGAATGAACGACAACGGGTTTTCCGGATTCTCGCGCTCGCCGAAGCTGTTGTCGGAAGGCTTCAACTTGCTGAGAGCGAGGAGAATTGTCGTAGTGGAAGTCCAATCCAATCTCTCCCCAGCCCAAAATCTTGGGGTGCTCCATGAGCTGCTGCATCTCTTCTCCCAGCCCATCGTCATAGAAGCGGGCATCGTGGGGATGCACGCCCATGCTCCCATACAGGCACTCATGGTCCTCCACAAGCCCCATAAAGGTGTCGACGCTCTCGATTTTTCCTCCCACACAACCGATGGTCAAGATCGTGGACACACCGGCATCCTTTGCTCTCTCAAGAACCTCTTCTAAATCGGGTTGAAAATCAGGAGAATCCAGATGAGCATGAGAGTCAATGAACATTACTGGAGTCTTGCACCCAGTCGAACGGGTTCATTGAAAGCGACAAGAACCGGCTTACCTTGATTTCCGGCCGCCACAAGCATCCCGTTCGATTCGACACCCATGAGCTTGACCGGTTTCAGATTCGTCACCACCGCTACCAGACGCCCCGGTAATTCTTCAGGAGCGTACTCCTCACCGATGCCCGCCACCACTTGACGGACTTCTGATCCAATGTCCACCTGTACCTTGAGCAGCTTATCTGATTTCGGGATTCTCTCAGCTGAAACGATCTTTCCCACCCTCATCTCCACCTTGGCGAAGTCTTCAATCCCGATCTCCTTTTTCTGCGCGGTCACATCCGTTTCCTGGGCGGGTGGAGGAGGAGATTCCTTCTGTTGTCTTCCTTTTTCTACACGGCTCAGGAGTTCGTCCTGGTCAAGACGCGGGTAAATGGCCTGGATCTTTCCTATGGGAGAACCCTTTTCTAGTTCTCCCCAGGCCAATTGGGGGATCCTGTGGTCTTCAATAGGCTTGGAAACTCCGAGCTGTTTCAGAATTGAAGCAGTCCCGGTGGGAATAATGGGAGCCATCAAGATAGCGATGATCCGCAAGGTCTCTGCCGAATAATAGAGAACGGTTCCCAGCCGATCTGCCTTCGCAGGGTCGTCCCCCATGGCCCAGGGTTCATTCGCGACAATGTATTTATTCACCATGGATATCAATTCCCAAACATTTTCAATGGCCTTATTGATTTGCAGGCTGTCGAAATTCTTACGAAACAGATCAATCGTCTCGCTACTGAACTGCTTGAGTTCTTCATCTCTGGTTTCAGGTTCTCCAGATTCAGGAATCTGACCTTTGCAATAACTCTCAATCATGGTCAGGATCCGATTGGACAGGTTGCCCAGGTCGTTGGCCAGATCACTATTCACTCGCTTCAGCAAGAGTTTGTAGGAAAAGTTTCCATCCGCACCGACGGGAATTTCGCGAAGCAGAAAATACTTCACATAGTCGGGAGGGACCAGATCGATGAGTTCATCCGTAGTGATGGTGTTTCCTCTGGACTTGGACATTTTTTCACCCTCAACGGTCCACCATCCATTGACCAGGATATGACGTGGTGGTTCCAATCCGGCTGCAATCAGGAAGGCAGGCCAATAAACGGCGTGAAAACGGAGAATATCTTTACCGATGAGTTGGACATCGGCAGGCCAATATTGTTCAAAGTTTTCCGTTTGGCTGGCAAAGCCAATACCAGCAAGATACCCCGTGAGGGCATCAAACCAGACATAAAAGATGTGTTTCTCATCCCCAGGTATTGGAATCCCCCAACTAAAGGAGGTGCGGCTGATACTCAAATCCTTGAGGCCCCCCTTGACGAAGCTCACAATCTCATTCATCCGGGTAGCTGGGACGACAAAGTCGGGGTTGGAGTCGTAGAAGTTCAGAAGCTTTTCCTCAAAAGCCGAGAGCTTAAAGAAATAGCTCTCCTCGGTCATGGACTCTGTAGGGCGTCCACAGTCGGGACAATCTGTCACACCCTGGGGGGCGTAGGCTTCACAGTTGACGCAATAGTTTCCGCTATATTCGCCCAGGTAGATAAAATTGTTCTTCTTGATCCTTTCGAAAATCTCCGCTACGGCCTCACCATGTCTCTTCTCTGTGGTACGGATAAACTCATCGAAACTGAGACCCAATTGTTTCCAGGCTTTCCGGAACGTGGCCGCGTAGGTGTTGGTGAACTTTTGAGGAGACAGACCCTGTTCGCGGGCGGCCCTCTCAATTTTGAGCCCATGTTCATCCGTACCGGTCAGGGAGCAGACCTGCAAACCACACATTCTCTTGTATCGGGCAATCGCATCAGCGATGACAGACGTATAGGTGTGTCCCACATGAGGAACACCGTTGACGTAATAAAGTGGAGTAGTCAGATAAAAAGTATCACTCATAGCCTTGATCGATAATCTGTCCCATAATGTGTTGTCGCAGTGTTTTCAACGGAATACTCGTTCTCTCAGCCATCGCTTTCAGGTCTTCATATTCGGGGGTCACGTTCACAATCTCTCCTTTGTGACGGGCGATTTTGATCGCTATTTTCCCGTAATCCGTCTCGAGCCACTTGACCTCGCGACTCAAAAGCCACCTCTGATCCAGACTCCAGCGAACGCCCAGCGTTGTCGTTTCACGAAAGATCAGTTCCGCCATTCGCTCGCGATCGACTGGCCGGCAGAGAACAGAAAGCTTGACTCCAGGACGACTCTTCTTCATCTGCACGGGAGTGCAATAGGCGTCCA
Organism: Acidobacteriota bacterium; assembly: GCA_036446935.1. GTDB lineage: Bacteria > Acidobacteriota > UBA6911 > RPQK01 > JADFOI01 > JADFOI01. The sequence goes on from JAZFTY010000002.1 coordinate 6,224, forward strand.
ACGCCTTCTTTTTTAGGGCCAACTCCAGGAAATGACCCACCATTTCCCCGTCCATATCGTCGATGTTGGCCTCCATGAGACAGATTTCCTCTTCGTGCCATGCCTCATGGGGTCCGGCGGAGGCTCCTTCGTGCTCTGGTAGCCGGGTCCCCAGGACCAATCTTAGCATGTTCGGGATCTCCTCAAACTCCCTGTCCCCGGCGCCGAAACCCCATCTTTCGTATCTGTACACGGCTGAACCCGTCCTCTCCTTTACCAATGTCGTGACGATCGCGGCCCCGGTGGGCGTTGTGAGTTCTCCTTGCACCTGGTCCATAAAAACCGGAAAATCGGTCACCAACTCTGCAGTCGCCGGCGCAGGAACAGGCCATGTTCCGTGTGAGAAAGTAACGGTTCCACTCCCCAGATTCAGGGGAGCACTCTCAAAGAGCTCGACACCGAAATAATGGCACCCGATACAGGCACCCACGATATCCACAATAGCGTCCACTGCTCCCACTTCATGAAAGTGAACCTCCTGGAGAGAGGTCTTATGGACTTTGGCTTCGGCCTCTCCTAGCCGCCGGAATATCGCACCCGCCTTCTCTTTCACCCAGGAATCGAGCTCACTCTCATCAATCAAGGACTTGATCTCCCGAAACCCCCGACTGTGATGGTGTGAAGTGGACTTGCCTGGTCGGACCCTAAAGTTGATCCCCTGGATACCTTTTCGGACAATTTCGTCCACCTCCAGTTCATACTCCTCCAGCTTCAGTTTTCCCAGTTCCTCTTTCAATTTTTCCACTGGCAACCCCAGGTGGATGAGAGCTCCCAGAATCATGTCGCCACTCACTCCATTGAAGGGATCGAAACGAAGTATTTTACTCATAGGCGGTGCCGTCCAAGCGGATTACTATACTGAAGATTTGTGCCTTCGTCACTTGGTGGCGTTCCGCTTACTGCAATCTCTGCCCATGGGCTAAAGCCCACGGCTCTGACTCCTCTCGTTGGCTTCAGCAGAGCCGCAGGCTAAGTGTCTCCCTCCATAAATACGATGACGTTTGCTGATGGGGCTTGCAAGGGGAGATCAAGGAGCGAGGAGGAGGTGATGCAGGGACATCGGCGACGACGAGCGACACAGAGATCGCCCGCAACCCCCACCAGCCCGAAGGGTGGCGGCGGGACGGCATCAATTTCTTTGTCGCTCCTCCTCCACGATACACATTGGCATCGCGTCGTCGTCGCTTCGCGAACTCGACGCCGTCGCGCTGGCCACAAACGTCATCCTATTTATGGAGGGAGGCACTAAGCCTGCGGGCCGGTCCCACGACTGCCTTTGCCCCGGAAGGGGGGTTCCCTTATCATTAGACCTATGCTACTCAAGCGCATTGAAGAAACCGAACAGCACGTGCGGCAGTTCATCGCCCAACACCTCGGAGTGGAGTTGAAGCGGCTCACGGTGGAGACACCGCCCCGCACTGAATTCGGAGATCTGGCTTTTCCCTTCTCTTTCGAACTGGCCAAGACTCTTCGCCGATCTCCTCGTGAAATCGCCTTACAGGTAGCAGAAAACATTGAAACTCCTCCCCATGTGGATCGTTTTGTAGCTGCCGGAAACGGCCACCTGAATGTATTTTTCAAGCGGGTTGCCTTCTTTCACGATCTTCATCGCTGGCTCAACAGCCCCTCGGCCGAACCCTCGGGCGAGAAGGTCATCGTGGAGCACACCAACATTAATCCCAATAAGGCCGCACACATCGGCCATTTGAGGAATGCAGTTCTGGGAGACACCTTGGTCAGACTGTTGCGAGCTCGCGGTCGCAGGGTCGAGGTTCAGAACTACATCGACAATACCGGTGTCCAGGTAGCCGACGTGGTTGTGGGCTTTCAAAACCTGCGTGAGATGTCCTTCAAAGAGATCCAGTCCATCGCAGAGCCTTTTGACTACTACTGCTGGGATCTTTATGCAGAGGTCTCCAGATGGTATCAGGAGGAAGAATCACGCCTGAAGTTCCGCGAGCAAACCCTCCAGGAAATCGAGAGCGGTGAGGGACCCATCCCACAACTGGCCGAGTATATTTCGATGCGGGTTGTCTTGGCTCATCTCAAGACCATGCTCCGAATCGGGGTGCGCTATGAGGTCTTACCCCGGGAAAGTGAGATCCTCTCCCTGAAGTTCTGGCAAGAGGCCTTTCAACGGCTCAAGGACAAAAAGGCGATCATCTACCGGAAAAATGGTCCCTACCAAGGCTGTTGGACGATGCTGGTACCTGGGACCCATGGGCAGCCCGATGAGGAAAAGATTATTGTCCGGAGTAATGGGACGGTAACCTATGTCGGAAAGGACATCGCCTACCAACTCTGGAAGTTTGGGCTGTTGGAAAAAACTTTTCACTACCGCCCACTCTGTCAATACCGGGGCGACGAAGTGACTCTGCAGACCGATGGTGGTCCGGATCAAGACACCGTCTGGCTCACGACCACTGAACCTTCCCCACATACCGAGCCCGATTTTGGGCGAGGACAGACCGTCTTCAACGTGATCGATGTACGCCAATCTTACCTTCAGCGGGTGGTGGTAGAAGGCCTGAGAAGGCTTGGCTTTAGCAACGAAGCAGATCGTTCTGTGCACTTCAGCTATGAAATGGTTGCCTTGTCCCCCGCCTGTTGTTCGGAACTGGGCATCAAATTGTCAGAAGAGGATCGCAAAAAACCCTATGTGGAAGTCTCGGGACGTAAGGGACTGGGGGTTAAGGCCGACGATTTGATCAACAAGTTATTCGAAAAATCCCTTGAAGAAGTCAACGCCCGTGGGAAAGATTTCACCCTGAAACAACAAAAAGAAATCGCTCAGAAGGTCTCCATCGGAGCTCTTCGCTACTTTCTTCTCAAATACACCCGCAACTCGGTGATCGCTTTCGACTTTGCCGAGGCTCTCAGTTTCGAAGGGGAAACAGGACCTTACCTGCAGTATTCGGTGGTGCGTGCTCACAGCATCTTTCGCAAGCTGGAAGCGGACGATAGCGAATGGAGTCCGTCGATCTGGGAAAAAGAACGTGAGCGCATGTGGGAGAATCCGAGCTCCATTGCCGAACTCATCGAGGACAATGAACTCTGGAGTCTCTTGCTTCAAGCGGCACGTCTTGATGACGCCATCGACCAGACGGTTGCTACCCTGGAGATCTCCCATTTGGCCAAACATGTCTTTAATTTGGCCCAACAATTCAACTTGTTCTATCATAAGTACCATATCCTCTCGGAGGGCGATCCGATCAAAAAATGCTTTTATCTCACCATCACCGATGCGGCACGTCAGGGACTGTTGAAGGGCCTCGATTTACTTGGCATACCCGTACCTGAGAGAATGTAGAAAATGACACTTCTTTTTCTCACCTTAGTGCTCGTACCTCTTGTCAGTCCCCTTCACCTGGCACAGAGCGTGGATCCTCCTTTGACGGATCTGCTTACTGAGAGAGAACTGAGTGAATATCAAAGAAAGCCCCGATATCGAGATAGGATCGACTTGTTCAGAGAGGTCTTTGATCGTCGTGTGGATCTCTTGCAGAGATATATTCAACGAGACCAGTTGGAGGAATCGGCTGATTTGCTGCAGAAGATGTCCGCGCTGTCTCACTATGCAGGCGGACAATCTTCCAACGCAAAGAACGACAAGGATCTTCGCTCATCAGAAGTCAAGAAGCTGGAAATCAGTCTTCGCAAACTGATCGAAACGCTCAATGACTTACGGACAACCGTACCTTTTGAGTACGCGGAGGGATTCGACAACACCATTCGAGACTTGGAACAACTCCGAAGGACCCTGTTGGGGCAGCTGCTGGGTGAGGCTCTGGTGGGCAATCGAACCGACGGTGAGACAGGAAAAGGGGATCTGGCATCCTTATCGCTTCACCCGGGAGGACCTTCACTTGCGGCGCCCCCGGCGCGATTGCAGTCGAGAGATCGTTTCACGGAGAAGGAGTTCGAAAAACTTCAGCTCCATCAAGAATTAGAAAAGAGAGTGGAGGTTTTTCTGGAAATTGCTGAGGCTCGTCTGGAGGAGATCCAGAGAAGAATGCAGGGCGGTGAATGGGAAGAAGAAGAGGAAAATCCTCTGGAGTTCTATACCTATTGGGACATGGTCCATGCCTATCGGCGGGCCATTGACGGAATTTTGATCAACATCGATGAAAAGGCCATTTATAAAACAGCCTCTGAGAAGGATATTCGAAAGTCCCTCGAGAAGCTCAATAAACAGATCCAAGTGTTCATACCCCAGTTAGAGCCCATCAAACAGCTTGCCATTGATCGGAAAGATGAGGCCCTTTATCGGGAATTGGAGGAAGCTCAGGAGATCTCTGTCATCGCACAGAAGGGGTCTCTCTATGGCTTGGGTGCTCCCGCCCAGTAGGTTCTCACATGCCACGAGTCGTCGCCGTTGGCACGGCTGTGCCCCCTTTTTGCTTTGAGCAACAAGAGATTCGGGAATTGGTCCACCAGCATTTCCAAGAAAACCTCGAGTGCACCCAAAGCCTGATTGCCGTTTTTGACAATGTTCACGTCCACAGGCGATTCTTCTGTGTCCCTTTGGAGTGGTTTGAACGCCCTCACACCTTTTCAGAGAAAAACGGAGAATACATCCGCTGGTCGGAGCGCCTGAGTATCGAGGC
>JAZFTY010000003.1:0-3454 GCA_036446935.1 Acidobacteriota bacterium
GAAAGGGCCCCGGCCGCTGATCACCAAATCAGCCCCAAGCAGGGACTTGGACTGCTGATTGATTTCCCGTTCCAGGCTTTCACCGAAAGATTGAATGGCCACCAGAGCAGCAACACCGAGAGTGATGGAGGAGATAAAGAGCAACAGCCGTCCTCGGCTGGATCGGCTTTCCCGCCAGGCCATCTTCCAGATCCAGGTGTCGAGAAAGTAGGGTGTCATAGAGCCAGATCTCTACGAAATAGATTTTCATCCGACCCAATGCTGCCGGCCTTGAGAGTAATGATCCGCTGGGTCCGCTGAGCCAGTTCCAAATTGTGAGTCACCAGAACCAGAGTGGTTCCCGCGGCCTCATTGAGCTCAAAGAGAAGATCAGAGACCTTCTCGGCGGTCTCTCCGTCAAGATTGCCCGTCGGTTCATCGGCAAAAAGAATCTTCGGCTGGTTGATAAAGGCTCGGGCCAGGGAGACGCGCTGCTGTTCCCCACCCGAGAGCTGGGCTGGATAGTGATCCAGCCGATCTCCCAAACCCACCTGGTTTAAAAGTTCAGTTGCCTGTCTCCTGACCCCCGACTCACCCCGCAACTCAAGAGGGACCACCACATTCTCCAGCGCCGTGAGGGTAGAAATGAGCTGGAAGGTCTGGAAAACAAAACCCACATGTTGATTGCGGATCTGAGCGAGCTCGTCCTCGTTCAGATCGTTTAGGGCAACCCCGTTCAAGGCCACCGAACCCGAGGTGGGACGATCCAATCCTGCACACAGACCCAGAAGAGTCGTCTTACCGCTGCCGGACGGCCCAACAATGGCACAGCGAGAGCCCTCCGGCACGGTAAAAGAGACATCTCGAAGAACAGTCAGCGTCCGTTCTCCGCTGCGGTAGGTCTTGGTTAAATGTTCCGCTCGTAAAACCGAGGTCTCAATCATCTTCGCAACAACCTGCGTCTATTCAGAACAACCAGCATTTCGTATATCATATTAACGTTTATGAGTATTCATCGTCTGCTTTTTCTCTGGATCACGGTTGGACTTCAGACCGCGGCAGCGCCTGCTTGGGTGTCTCCTCTCATGGGTAGCCAAGGGGCCGGACCCTCTGGTCGGGAAGAACCATCGGGTGTCATTCTTTTCTTCGGAAACAGCCTGACGGCCGGATATCGATTGGAACTCTCCCAGGCTTTTCCCGCTCTAATTCAAAAGAAAATCGACGCTCTGGCGTGGAACTTCAGGGTGGTGAATGCCGGCCTGAGTGGAGACACGACCTCAGACGGTCTGCGACGGATTGACTGGGTCCTGAGAAACAAGGTCGATGTCCTGTTTCTTGAGTTAGGCGCCAATGACGCTTTACGAGGGATTCCCCTGGACCTCACCGCACGCAATCTTCAAGCCATCATCGACAAAGTGCAAGAGAAGTATCCGGGGGTTCGGATCGCCATTGCAGGCATGCAGGTTCCCCCCAATTTAGGAAAGGACTACACCGAGTACTTCCGCTCCATCTTTCCCGAGTTGGCGAAGAGCAACGAGGCAAAGCTGATACCGTTCCTGTTGGAAGGAGTGGCGGGGGAGATAGACTTGAACCTGGCAGACGGGATTCATCCCACCCCCGAAGGGCACCAGATTCTGGCTGAGAATGTGTGGAAGGTGCTGAAACCGATGCTGGAAGAAGCTAACCGCTGACAACTGACAGCTGACAACAGACAACAGACAACAGACAAGATGGTCAGTTGGTTGACTGACAGAGTGAGCCGCAGCCGGCGGACCGGCTGAAATTCTAAATCCCAAATCCCAAACAAATTCAAAATCCGAAACCTGGAACTTGGAACCTGAAACCTGGAACGCGGGCGAAGCCCGCCATCTGGAACCTGGAATTTGGAATCTGGAACGCGCGCTAATTCGCGCGGCGGAGTTCGATCAGCTTGGCCTTGGCCAGATCTTGAACAAAACGATGAACGGCGGTCACAGAGACGGGGTGTGTCGCCCCCACCAGAGCATGGCGAATGTCCAGTATCGTGCGTCTCCCATCGATGAAGTTGACCAAGAGATAGGTATCCAGGGTCTGAGCCTCGGCACTTTCATACCAACTCCGCTCTGTTTCGGAAAGGCGAGCCTGGGGAAGGTCGTGCCCCAACGGTCCGCGGGTCAGTCGCGCGGGGATCCAGGCAGCCGCCTCACGTTCCTCAAAGGTGCGCACCTGGGAAAAGGATAGGTTTCCTCCTCGTTGCCGAACCAGGGCCTGAAGGGTCCGAATAATGACCTGTGATTGATTGTCCAAAGCCTGATTCCAGGTCTGGACAAACCGCCGAGAGGGGCCGAGGGGAGAGAAATAGAGGATGCTATTGAGCGCTTGCTGCTCTCTTTCCAGGGCGAAAGTAACGACCCGCCTCCCTTCATTGTACATCTCTTCCAGACGATCAGCTGGAGCCTCGAGCAACCAGCTGGAAGCTCGTTGACTATCTTGAGCCAGGCGCTCCTGGGCTTTCGCAGCTACCAGATTGGCCAATCTCAAACTCTGCTCTTCGGAAAGGTTGGCCAGATACCAGAAAGCGGCGGCCGCGATCAGTTCGACCCGCTCCATTTCAACCGGATCGACCTTTTCGGCTGTGTCCTCACTGGTAAGATGGGTGTAATCTGGCCAATGCCCCAACATGACGGAGGGAACCCGAATCATCCCATCGTTAAAGATCAGATGGTCACTAACTCCATGGAAGGGGGTGATCCGGTAGTTGAAGTTACTGTGCCCCGTCGGAGACGTCCTTTCCATGCTGTCCACGTATCGGGCCATATGAGCCACGACATCGGTTAGGGCGCTGGAGATCGACTGAGGGGTCCAGGTGACAATCAGTCTGCTGTGGAGCAATTCAAGATCCGTTCCAACCACGTCCAGATTGATATTGGCTAGAAAGTTGCCTCCCAACTCAGGACCTTGAATTTCCGGATGGGCGTCGATGTAGGCCATGGTGCCGAATAACCCGGGAACCCATAAGAAGCGCAGGGTTCGTTTGGGAGGCTGTAGCTTTCCTTCATTGATCAAGGTCTGGAAGCTGCGGGCAATGTCAAGGATTGCCGCACTGCCGCTGGCGTTGTCATTGGCTGATTCCTTGGGATGGTCCAGATGAGCTGTGTAAACCAGCTCCTGTTCGGGCGTTTCCGTGCCGGTGATGACGGCCACCACAACATCCAGGCTCCCAAACTCGATCCCGCGTCCCTCTATGGTGGCATCCAAGACCACCTGGCGCCCACCCACCAGTAGATCTTTGAGCCGATTCCCCTGCCGCGAAGTCAGATTGAAGCCAGGAGTAAAGCGGTCCAGTTCGTCAGAACCCAGTTGCCACGCTGCATACCAAAGCATGTCGGGCCGCTCCTCGGCAAGTTCGTCGTCCCGATAGACCAGCACGGCTGCGGCCCCATATTTGAGAACGGCCAAACGATGCACGGCACCATTGTCTCCGGTGGCCAATACC
>JAZFTY010000004.1:0-2770 GCA_036446935.1 Acidobacteriota bacterium
GCCAAGAACTCCAATTATCAGCTCCTTCCGGAACGCGCCCTTTTCTACCTGAAGAAATGCCGGGACATCCTGGGCAGGGATGCGTTTCACCACTCTTCTGTTGATGCCACCCTGGCACTTGCTTGGACCTGGGTTGTGGTGGGGAGACCCAATCGAGCCCTGAAAGTGGTTTCTTCGCTGAATTTGAAAAAGATTCTTCGGCAGAAGGGAAGGTACTTTCTACTGCTCTCCCAGGCTCACATGATGCAAGGTGATCATGAACAGGCCTGGCAGGATGTTTGTCAGGCGTACGACTCTTTCCCCGATTACATGCTCTACTTTCGGGCAAGAGCGCGACTCGCTCAGGGGAAGGTCCTTCTCGAGAAAGCCGAATTCAAACGGGCGGACCGGTATATCCAGGAGGCTCTCTCGATTGCCAAGGACGAGTTTTACTTTCCACTGATGGTGGAAGGGATGACCCTCCATGCCAAAGGGTTGTGTGCATCAGGGAATCCGTCTTTGGCACGAGCGTATTGCCTGCGGGCGCTCCAGCTCACAAGGCGAGTGGATCGGCCCGGTTCACGAGCTGAGGTATGCCGCACTCTGGGCAAAATAGAATCTGCTCTGGGGAACCGGGAAGGGTCGATCCAGCGATATAGTGAAGCGCTTCAAATATTGAAGGAAAGGCTACTGTATCTTTCCCCGGATCATCGGCAGTCTTTCAGCCAGCGATTTATTCTCCCCATCGAGAGTGACCGTGATCGACTCTTGCCTGGTGGGCCCGGGCAGTCCCCATCCTACCTCGTTCAGCTGCGTCAATTGGCCAATATGATCCGGGAAACGGTTGATCAGGAAGAGATTGGGAAGAGAACCCTTCGAATCGTTGGGGACGCATTGCCGGCTGCTTCTGCCAACATCCTGCTGCGGAAGTTCCCGGGTGGGCCGTTCTACGTGGCCGCCTCCCAGGGTCACTGTCAGAAAACAGGAAAGCACCTTCTCACCGAGTCCTGGAACGGCGAGCATCTCGTTCTACCCGAAGAAACCCTTGACGTTCTTGATGGCGTATGCGGTTCTCTTGGAATCCCTCTTCGCTCCGGTGAGCAACTGCTCGGGCTCTTGTATCTCGAGCGTGGGGGGCGAGAGGTCTCTGAAGACGAGATTGATTTCTTGAGCTGTGTAGCCAGTATCGTGGAGATTCCGTTAGCGAGTCGTGCTGGAAGCCATACGATTGCGGTCGATAGCCGGCATTCACTGTCCATCGATAAGAGTCGGACGATCGTGGGTCAGCACCCAAGGATGCGGAAGCTCTTTGAGGAAGTTCGTCGTGTCGCATTAAGTGATTCCACGGTCTTGATCTGGGGTGATAGCGGGACGGGGAAGGAATTAGTGGCCCGGGGACTCCATTCTCTTGGTGATCGACAAGGAGGCCCCTTTGTTCCGATAAATTGCTCAGCTCTGCCGGATGATCTGATTGAAAGTGAGCTTTTTGGTCACAGTCAAGGGAGTTTCACCGGAGCTGTGAGTCATAAGCCAGGGTTATTTGAGGCGGCCAGTGGAGGCACATTGTTCCTGGATGAAATTGCCACCATGCCGATTCATCTCCAGACTCGTCTGCTTCGCGTTCTCGACGACAGGAAAATTCGAAGACTGGGCGAAACCAAAGAGCGTCCAATCGACGTGAGAATTGTGGCAGCGACCAATCAGCCGCTGAAGGAGCTGATTCGAAGGGGTGACTTTCGGGAGGATCTGTATCATCGGCTCAATGTCTACCAGATCCGAGTGCCTTGTCTAAAGGAGCATATTTCCGATATTCCTCTGCTTGCGCATCACATCTTGGAAGGTCTCAACCGCCGAACCGGTCAAGAGAAAGGGATGACTGATCAGGCTATTTCCTTGTTGAGCGGTTATGCTTTTCCGGGAAACGTGCGCGAATTGGAGAACATCATCGAGAGTGCCTATCATTTAACCGAGGAGAGCATGATTTCGATGGAGGATATTACCTGGAGACTGGATGCGCAGCCGGTAGAGGGCCGGCAGACATTGACCCCAGCTGAGTCCGTTGTGGAAGATCTCGTCGGCGGCCGTGTGGGTTTTTGGAGTGCGGTCCGTGATCCTTTCCTACAGCGGGATTTGTCCCGGGATGAGGTTCGGGAGATCATCTCGACTGGACTCAGTGCTTGCAACGGCAGATATCGGCAAGTCGTCGAGTATTTCAACCTCCCTGACCGGGACTACAAAAGGTTTCTGGCTTTCTTGTCCAATCACAATTGTAAGGTGGACTTTCGCCGATTTCGCAAAAGCACCTGGAAGTAGACTAGCCGGGATTATCCATAGTCCCGGCTTAGGAGCAGTAGCCTCAGGTTCTTTGCAAAGCCATCCGGGACCTTCCGTGACTCGACCCCAGCAAACACAGCCTGGATGATCCAAAAGAATGGACCCGCTGGGGTTTACAGGCGATCAGAAATTCTGACGTCGTGCTTGCCGACCTCACATCTTGGCCATGTCCGGATAGGGTAAACTTGCCCCTCTACGTCATTTCGGTTCGATGCATTGTGCCGAAAATCGGCTTTTTGAGGAAAGCACGCTACCGTCTCTTAAACCTATAACCATAGTTATATAATAGGTTTATGAGAGATATCCGGGGTCTGGGAAAGTTTGGCACCGCGTTTGCGTTAAGGGTCGCTGAAAGGAATTTAAGATTATGAAAAACAACAAAGGGTTTTCGTTGATTGAGTTGCTCATCGTCGTTGCCATCATTGGTATTATCGCGGCTATCGCCGTGCCCAATCTT
>JAZFTY010000005.1:0-15599 GCA_036446935.1 Acidobacteriota bacterium
GAGCGCCAGGGTCCGGCACAGGTCACAACCTGGTGGGATCGAATGCGTGTGGGTCGGGGAGGACGAAATCTCCGCAGGGAAAGTTGCGTGATCTCTGCTGCTCTTTTTTCTTTTTTCTTTCTTCTTTTTTCTGCGGGCGCCGCGAAGGGCGCTCTTTCGATGGCATCGGGACGATGAGTATCTCGTAAAGCAGGAGATCCGATATTGCTCTTTCCAAGCAGGGCGGTGAGCCGTCCCAAAGTATGGGACATCTTCTCAGGATTGGGGAGAGGAGGTTCAAGCAGCGAGTACTGGATGAGTCGTGGAGGAGCTGGGATGGCTTGAAGCGAAACACCCACAATTCCGGAGTTGGGCGGATGGGATTGAAGATCTAAACGCAGAAGTGAAAGGAGAAGTTTTGAATGACACGTGGGGGAAGCCAGGTGGAGAGTCCGTTCGTAGATCGTACGGTCGTCCAGTCGCAAGACAAGATGGAGAGCGCGAACGGCCAATCCGTAGTTTCGAAGGCGAGCACAGAGTTGTTCCAGGATTCTTCCCAGAATAAAGGTGAGTGATTCGAGTGAATCCAGGGTCCATTCCAGTTCCTGACTTTCTTCAAAATGAGGTCCTTCCACATGGGATGGAAAAGATTCAACGTCTTGGCCCCGCGCCATTTTCTGCAGACGCAATCCTGCTTGTCCCAGACGGGCGACTAATGCTTCTTCCGGCAGGGCCGCCAGCTCGCCTAGAGTACGGATCCCCCACTGGGAAAAAATCGAAAGAAGTTTGCAGTCGGGCTCCGGTAAAGCCAGGGAGAGCAGGTGGACAGGCAACGATGCCAGGAAATCCCCTTCCTCGCCGGGAGGAACAACGGTACCCGATTGAGTTTGAGCCGCAAGAATAGCCGTGATTCGTGTGGAAGAGATCCCGACTTTGAGCGGATGAATTTGTCGAAGCAGTTTCTCAAGGGCCGTTCCTTCAAATCTCGCTGTCACCTCTAGAAGGAGTCCGTCCGGAGGACAAATCTTGATCCGGGGAGAGAGCTTCTGAGCGATGGCCAGTCGGGACGGATTGGAGCTAAAAATGGCTATAAAACGTGGCATGGTTGGGATTCTTTCCTCGTAGCAATTCAACTTCTGTGCAAATACCCCGTAACAGACAGGCGTGTCGCGGGGAAACTTCCCGGGTCGTGAAACTCCACTGAGCTTTTCGCCGTCGAAGCGAGATCACCACGGATGCTGCACTGCCCGCTGTGGCTGCATTCCCCAAGATCAGTAAAATCGTGGGTGTTCCCTGAACAGCCCGTTTCAGCCTGAACCAACAACGAAAGGGGATTGTGTGAAGGGCTTCCGGATGGGTCTCCCTGCCCTGAGTCCCCGGATCGAGCACCACGACTCCAAACCCGCCTGCTTGAGCCAGAATGTCGACTGCTTTTAAGGCCCCACCACGGACCCAAAGTAAGCGCTTCAGGTCAATCCCTGCTTTTTGAGCAAAAGCCGGATCCAGTGAAGAGAGGGAATCAACGTAAGCAACCACTTCTCCTCGTTGGGTTGCTTGAGACAGGATGGAAAGAAGGAGACTGGTTTTTCCACTGGAAGAAGGTCCTATGATCTCCGTGATTTGGCCGCGTGGGATGCCGCCTGAAAGCAGAAGATCCAGGTGCTTCATCCCTGTAGATAAAAATGTTTTCTGCGTCTTTTCCTGGAGTTGTGATCCTCGAAGAGTAGAGTCGATTCTTTGACGAGCGGTCGCGTGATGCAGCATAGTTTCACCTTTTGTTCACCTATGGTAGTGCCACGATTTCCTGCTGTCAATGGATTAATTCGGGGATAATTCTGGGACAGGCCCAGAATTCTTTGGTAAAGCCCCATCATTCCTGGAGAATTTTTAGGGCTGGCACCGAATTCACCCAATAATTCTCGCCCAAATCCACAATTCATTGACAGGGTCAGGTTTTCCGTGTATTCCGTGTGGAATGAGCTTTCTTTTGCCTGTGGGGACTCTATGGTGGCGGGAACTGGTGCGATTTTACAGGCAACGCAGCCGTGTGTTGGGTGCTCTGGGAACTCCCCTGGTTTTCTGGCTTCTCATTGGATCGGGAATTGGGGCTTCTTTTCGCCCTCCTTCAGCACCGGCCGGAATGAACTACCTGGAATACTTTTATCCGGGAACCATGATTCTGATCATTCTCTTCACAGCCATTTTTTCCAGCATCTCCGTCATTGAGGATCGTAAGGAAGGATTTTTGCTCTCTGTTTTGGTTGCCCCCGTATCCCGCTCCGGATTGGCTCTGGGCAAGATTCTGGGGGGAGCCACACTTGCCTTTCTTCAAGGATTCCTCTTTGTGTTAGTGGCTCCCCTGGTGGGTATCACTTTGAACTGGGGGCAGGTCGTACTTTTGGCGGGAGTCCTTTTTCTTATCGCATTTTCACTGACTGCACTGGGCTTCGCCTTTGCCTGGAGGATCGATTCCACCCAGGGTTTTCACGCCATCATGAATCTCCTGCTTTTTCCCATGTGGCTGCTCTCCGGTGCTCTTTTTCCCCCCTCTGGAGCCTCCACCTGGGTAGGATGGGTGATGAAAGTCAATCCCCTGACCTATGAATTGGCAGCGGTGCGTCACCTGCTGGATCCACGAAGTCCCATGTTGGAGTTGGGATTTCCTTCGTTGCCTCTCAGTGTACTGGTGACGGTGCTGTTCAGCTTGGGAATTTTTCTGGTTTCCTTTTGGGTGGTCCAGCAGCGTAGCGTGCCCACTCTGGAATGATCTCCATCGGCGACCTGCCCACCCTCAATGCAGTGCTCAATGGAACGAGTGCTGTTTTGCTCGCTTTCGGTTATCTGTTCATTCGGCAAAAGAAGGTGAATTTGCACAAGGCCTGCATGGTGAGTGCCTTTGTGGTCTCAACCCTGTTCCTTGTTTCCTATCTGATCTATCACTATCATGCCGGGTCGAAGCCCTTCCCGGGCGAGGGTTGGACTCGCCCCCTGTACTTCGCCATTCTGATTTCTCACGTCATCCTGGCCACGGTCACTTTGCCTTTGTCCATCGTCACACTGGCGCGTGGGTTAAGAGGTCGCTTTGAAAAGCATCGAAGCATTGCTCGCTGGGCTCTCCCCATCTGGCTCTATGTTTCGGTTACCGGCGTGGCGGTGTATCTAATGCTGTATCGTTGGTAGCTTATTGATTCAAGGAGTCTTATGGAACCCAACACCGAAAAAGTCTACCCGCCATCTTCCTACCTGGTTGCCTATAAAGATATTGAGTTCTTGAGCAGAGAGGACCTCCGTCCTGTTCGGCTGCAACTGGAACTGCTGAAGCCTGAGCTGATCATGGAAGAACACAAAATCGTTTCCACCGTCGTGGTATTCGGCAGTGCCAGGCTGTTGAGTCGGGAGGAAGCCGAAAAGAATCTGGCCGATGTTGAAAAAAAGGCTGCCCAGAACCCGGACCAACCCGATGTACAGAAAGGTTTGGTACGAGCGCGACGTTTGGTCGAGAATTCGCGCTACTATGAAGAGGCCAGAGAGTTTTCCCGGCTCGTTTCTTCAGCCTGTCAGCTCAAGAGTGGCATCTGCGATTTCGTTGTGGTTACCGGTGGTGGGCCGGGGATCATGGAAGCTGCCAACCGGGGAGCCTACGAAGCGGGTGCCAAATCGATAGGTTTGAACATCACTCTGCCCTTTGAGCAAAAGCCCAACCCCTACATCACGCCCGATCTCTGTTTTCAATTTCATTACTTTGCCCTGCGCAAAATGCACTTCTTGCTGCGCGCTAAAGCCCTGGTGGTGTTCCCCGGAGGCTTTGGAACCCTGGATGAGATGTTCGACACGTTGACCCTCATTCAGACCCAAAAGATGAAAGCCATTCCGGTCCTGTTGTTTGGACAGAGTTACTGGAGTCAGGCCTTCAATTTTGAGTTTTTGGTCGAACAGGGAACTATCTCTCCTGAAGACCTGCAGCTTGTGAGTTATGTGGAAACTGCAGCCGAGGCCTGGCAGAAGATCACGGATTTCTACAAAATTGAGATTCCGGAATGAGCTAGTGGAGGGAGAACGGACCCCAATGAGGGGTCAGGAGGTCAGGGTTTCAGGCGACCTCGATTGCCCGTTCCTTGTGCTCGAACTGCTTGATTTCCTTGTCGGACATCTTCAGCCGAGACTTGGTCTTGTAGTAGTGAGGGTGTTGGGCTTTTACCGCATTGTAGACCTCGTCCCAGCACTCGGGACAAGTGTCAAGGTGGGCAAAAAAGATTAATTGATCGTCCACGTCCAACTCATCGGACAAATAGTAAGCCAGTAGTTTCCGGGGGCATTTGGTCGTCATTTTCACTCTCCTCTAATCAAGTGCACTGTATAAAGAAGGTTCTTTTGGCGAAAAGTTTCAAAGATTTTTGATTTAATGGGCTAAGCGGTTGCACGGATTGAAATAACCTCGAGCCTTTTGTTATCTTATCCTCCTATGATTTCAGCGACCCAAATCCGCAAAGGAATGATTCTTATCTACAAAGATCAACCTCACCGCGTTCTGGAGTTTCAACATCGGTCTCCTGGCAAGGGACCGGCCTTTGTGCGGGTTCGCTTGAGAAATCTTCTCACAGGAGCTTCCTATGAACACCGGTTCAGCTCTGGAGAGAGTGTGGAACGGGCGGTTCTGGACCAGCAGGAAATGGAGTTTCTCTATAAGGAAAGCTCCCACTATCACTTTATGAACACTGAGAATTTCGAACAGTTTCCCATCGGGAAGGAGCTTTTAGGAGAGTTCAAGAACTATCTTAAAGAAGGATTCAAGGTTCAGGTCGAGTTCTTTGACGGGCAACCCATTGGAGTGGAGATGCCGTCCTACGTAGAGTTGAAGGTGGCGGAGACGGAACCCGAGCTCAAGGGAGCTACTGCCAGCAATTCCCCAAAACCCGCCACCCTGGAGACTGGCGCAGTCATTCAGGTTCCTCCCTTTATTCGTCAGGGCGAGATGGTGCGGGTGGATCCCAGCGAGGGCCGTTACCTGGAACGGGCTAAAGGCTAAACCGCTGACTGGCTGACAGCCGTCAGCGGAAATTCCAAATTCCAAATTCCAAATCCCAAACAAATTCAAATTCAAGATTCCAAACCTGACCTGGAACTTGAAACCTGAAACCTGGAACGCGCGCGAAGCGCGTCCTGTCACATATTCTTGTAATCCGGTCCCCCTCCACCCTCAGGGGGAGTCCAGACAATGATCTGATAGGGATCCATAATGTCGCAGGTCTTACAGTGGACACAGTTGCTGAAATTGAGCTGTAGACGGAGTTGGTTGTCCTGCTCGATCATTTCGTAAACGTGGGCGGGGCAAAAGTGCTGACAAGGATTCCCGTACTCCTTGACGCACCGATTGTTACAGATGTCGAAATCCAGAATCTTCAGGTGGCATGGTTGATCTTCTTCATGTGCCGTATTCGAATAATAAACATCGGTCAGCTTGTCAAAGGTGAGCTGGCCATCAAAGGCCATTTTCTCCGGCTTAACATCCGATTCTCGGAAATACTCCTTGAGTGGCTTCATTCGAGTATGACCAGGCAGAGTGGGAAATGGATCTTTGATTCCCCTGCCGTTGGTCAGAAATTGTAAACCCGCATGGAACATTCCTGACCAGAATCCGCTCTGGAAAGCCTGTCGAAAATTGCGAACTCCCCAAAGTTCCTTTTTGGCCCAGCTTTTCTCAAAACGGTCCGCGTAACCTTGCAGCACGACTTGAGAGTAATCCTCCTGAAGAAGAGCTTCGAAGATAGTCTCTGCCGCCAGCATTCCTGATTTGACGGCCAGATGGATTCCCTTCAAGCGCTGGGCATTCAAGAATCCTCCCGAGTCACCCACGATGAGCAGGCCGTCGGCATAGAACCGCGGCATCGAGTAATATCCTCCTTCTGGGATGGCCTTGGCACCGTAGGAAAGAACCTCTCCTCCCTTCAGCATTTCCCGGATGAAGGGATGGGTCTTGAACTGTTGGAAGATCTGATGCCCATCCAGCCGGGGATTCTCGTAGTCCAGGCCGACGACAAAACCCAGGTCGATCAGATTGTCCTTCATGGTATAGACAAACCCGCCGCCGAAGTCTTGGGTGCCGAGTGGGAACCCAAGGGTGTGGTAGACAACGCCGGGTTGGACCTCCCGAGCTGCTCGCCAAACCTCCTTGACGCCAATAGCGTAGATCTGAGGATGCCTCCCCTCGTTGAGACGGAAGCGGCGTTCGGCCTGAAGAGTCAGTGTGCCTCGTGGACCTTCACCCAACACGGTCAGCTTGGCAAGCACATCCATTCCCGGCTCGACATTCGGTTTGGGATTCCCATTTTTGTCGATCCCCTTGTCGCCCATCCGCACTCCTACCACCGAATCACCTTCATAGAGCAACTCGACTGCAGGAAATTCGGGGTAGACATCGATGCCGTTCTTCTCGCACAGTGCGGCAAGCCATTTCACGATCTTTCCCAGCGAAGCCACGTAGTAACCATGATTTTTCAGGGGAGGTGGAGTAACGGGAGAGCGAAAGCTCTTGTTCTTGCTGAGGATGTACAACGCGTCATCGTCTACGGGTGAGTCATAAGGGGGCTCCTCGCCATTGAATCCCTCAAGCAGTTCATCAAAGGCACGGGGATCAATAATGGCTCCGCTCAGAGCGTGAGAGCCAATCTCTCTGCCTTTTTCGATGACCAGCAGGGTCGGATCACTCAGCTTACTGCCCGACTTTGCTCCTGAGGAAACGGCCTCATTGTGCTCCCGAATCAACCGGGACAAGTGCAGAGCACTGGCCAAACTGGCTGGACCGGCACCGACGAAAAGGACGTCCACTTCAAGTTTTTCACGCTCCATCGGTTGCTATGCTAGCACGCCAGAACGCGCTTCGCGCGCGTTCCAGGTTCCAGGTTCCAGGTTCCAGTTTTGGGGTTGATTCTGGGACAGTCCCAGAATTCTGGCGTAAGTTCCTGAAGCTAAAGGAGAATTCTTGGGGCTGGCACCAAACTCCCCCACCCGCTTCGCAACAAGAGCCTATGCATACTCGTCAGCGGTCAGGCGGTCAGGAGGTCAGGGGGTCAGACGGCACTTTGCCCGCCCTCACTCGCAAAACGGCTTCCAGTCCCAACCAGAAAGAGAGCAGAAAGATTCCTACGCCGAGGACCAGCAATAGATAGGTTTCACTGTTCCAGAAGTCTCGTATTTTGATCACCATGGCCGTCAGGGTGGTGATCAGCATGAACACCATGGGTACCCCTGTGTACCAGTAGGGACGGCCTCGCTGCATCAGATAGAGGGTGATGGTCAGAAGGGTGAGGGCACCCAGGATCTGGTTGGTTGTCCCGAACAGTTGCCACAAAGCCAGGCCGGCAGCTTGCCCATTCACTTTGTAGAAGGCAAAAGAACCGATGACGGTCACGGCTAAGATAGAGGCAACATAGCGATTGGCGAGGAATGGTAGCCGGAGAGTTTCGCTCATTTCCGAGATGTTAAAGCGCAACAGTCGCGTTGCCGAATCCAGGGTGGTCAAGGCAAACGAGATCGCCACCAACGCTACAAAGGCTTTTCCCACCTCCAGGGGAAGTCCGAGCTGGCTGATAAAGAGTGCCGAGCCGTCAATAAAGGCCTGCATGTTGGGCCCCAAACCGTCAGCCAATTCCCAGGAGTTGTAGTGTGCCATCCACAAATCCCGGGTCAGAAATCCCGCCGTACAGGCCAGAACTGAAGCCAGACCCAGCAACGATTCTCCAATCATTCCTCCATAGCCGATGAAGAGAGCATCGCTTTCCTTGTTAATCTGTTTTGCGGTGGTGCCCGAGGACACCAAGCCATGGAAACCGGAGATGGCTCCGCAGGCAACGACGATGAAGACAAAAGGAAAAAGAGGCGGAGCGCCTTGAGGATGAGTTTGCAGCGCGGGAGCTGCGAACTCGGGCCGCAGGACAAAAAAGCCGGTGAAGATGCAGGCCAGCCCCAGGTACAGAAGTAAAGAATTGAGGTAATCCCGAGGCTGCAAGAGGACCCAAACGGGAAGGACTGAAGCCGTCAAACTGTAAAGCAGCAGCAGAATGCTCCACGTGCCCAGGGTAAGATCGACGGTGGGTAATCGAATGCCCAGCCAGACACTGAGCAGGGTAATAGCCAGGGCAACAGCCGTGATTTTCCAGATTGAAATATTCTTCCTGTAGACCAGCCAGCCAACCACCAGGGCAAGCACCATCAGCGTGGCACTGGGATAGACCGCTTCCGGATTATAGGCGGTAGTGAGAAGGGTGGCGCAAACGTGTACGAAAACACCCATGGCCAGGGCAATCAAGAAAAAGATGATGATATGAAAGAGAGTTTTGGCTCTCTTGCTGACGATCGATTCAGCGACCTTGCCGATCGACATCCCGCGGGCCCTCATGGAAACGACCAAGGCTCCAAAGTCATGGACAGCTCCAATAAAGAGTGTTCCGAAAACGACCCAGAGCATGGCTGGAACCCAACCCCAGATCACGGCAATGGCGGGTCCCAGCATGGGAGAGAGTCCCGCAATGGAGGCATAGTGATGTCCAAAGAGAACGTATTTGTTGGTGGGGATGTAGTCGATGTCATCCTGAAGCTCATGAGCAGGTGTGAGAGCTTGGGAATCCAACTGAAAGATTCGCCGTCCTAGATATTTGGCATAGATGTGGTAACCGGCCAGATAGAGAGCGAAGCAGACGAGAGTTGCCAGTAGGGGAACCATGACCCTATTTCGAGCGTCTCATCCGGTCGGCAGCTCTACTCACAGGTAAAAAGGTATTCCTTGAAACCATTTCTCAGCAGGAAGGAGTTGCTGACTCGGAAATTGGGTATCAGTTTATTGAGATCGGTTTGCTGGTATCTAGGGCACTGACGCAGGACCGTAGAGTTGGTCTGGTAAAGTAAACGGTCGTGTTTCACGATCTGAAAGGTGGTGGGTTTCTCGGGGACGTACTGTGAGGTGGAAATGAGCGCAAACAACAACGTTCCCTTGTGACAGAAGTGACTCAAGTGAAGAATCAGAGATTGCAGCTCATCACGCTCTAAATAGTTGAAAAGGTCCCAGCCCAGGATGATGTCGAAACGAGTGTTCTTTTGATAGGGTAAAAGGTACTCGAAAACCGCCTTGTAGGAGAGCTTGTCTTCAGAAAGATAGTCGAAGGAGGTCAGGGTCCGGTAAAAGTCTTCAATGTAAACCTTGCAGGAAAACTGGGCAAAGAAGTCAACGTTGGCTCCCAAAGCAGGTCCCAGGTCAAGGACATGATATTTTCGCTGGAGACGCAGCTGATCGTACAGGACCTTGAGTGCAAGAGAAGCGCTGGTCTCAGGCTCAGGTGAAGAGTCCTCCATGGGCTCCTCTTTCGACTTCAAACCCAGCCCAGAGAACCACTGCTTCATGCTCGGGGTGTGTCGGCCTTGGCACCGACACGGTGTTCCTTATTTGGTGGCGTGTTTTTTGCGGGCTTCTCTCTCGGTACGGAACTAGGCTCGAGTTGAGAAGGGGTCGATCTCGGCCCGATCGAAGCTTCTTCCAACGGAGGCTTTTCCCCATCCTCCTTGGACTCCATGTCGATGGCTCCCTTGAACCTTGCGCCATCCTCCAAGTTCACCCGCGGCGCTGTCATGTTTCCGCGGACTATCCCTGATTTCCGGACGATGATCTTCTCTTCTCCGAAGAGATCACCCTCGACCTCTCCTTCGACGGAGATGATTTTTCCATAGATATCGGCTTGAACGCTTCCCTGCTTTCCCACCGTGACGTTGTTCTTCTTCAACTCGATTCTACCTTCGACTCGGCCCTGGATCATCAAATCTTCCTCTCCTGTGAGTTCCCCTTTGATTTTGATGGAGGGACCGACGATTGCTTTCTCTTTCAATTGTTCGATGGAACTCTTCTTGAACTTCTGGGCCGGGAGTTCGGAATTCTCTTCTTCTGGCTTTTTCCACATGGTGGCACACTCCTGACGTGTGAGTCATTTCTACCAATTAAAAGCCCACAAAGTCAAGTCGATGGATTCCTGCAAGCCCTTGTGAAATAGAGCAAATAGGGGGGGGTTAAAAGGGCCAAAAGAGAGGAATGATCAAGGAGGCTAGAATCCAAAAGATGAGACTCAAAGGGCCACCCACCTTCAGGAAATCGGAGAACTTATATCCTCCCGGGCCGAAGATGAAGAGATTCGTCTGATAGCCAATCGGTGTCATAAAACTGGCGGAGGCCGCAAACAAGACAGCCATGACGAAAGGCTCAGGGTGCACTTGCAGCTGCTGGGCCGTGGAGAGGCTGATGGGAACCATGAGAATGGCCGTAGCGTTGTTCGTCATAACAGAGGTGAGAAGCGAGGTCAGTAGATATATTCCTGATAGAACCGCGACGGGACCCAACACGTCCAGTTCACCGACCAGTGTTGTGGCAATTAGGCTGGCTAGCCCTGTGTTTTCCATCGCCGACCCCACGGGAATCAAACAGGCCAACATCACGATGGTTTGCCAGGAGAGGTGGCTGTAGAGGTCTTGAAGTCGCAAACAACCGGTCAAGAGCATCAGTCCCACACCCAACACTGACGCTTCTACGATGGACAGAACGTTCAAGGACACCAGTGCAATGATTCCCAGGAAAATGCCGACGGCATAGTAGATCTTGTCCTTGCGCACGAAGGTTCTAGGGACTTCTTCCAGGACGAGAAAATCAGAGGACTTCATCAATAACTGAAGTTGCTCCCGGCTAGTCAGGATCAGGAGCGAATCTCCGTACTCCAGCCGGATCTTTCCGATCTTTTCCCGAATGGTGCGCCCGTGACTGCGGATCGCCAGGGCATTGGCTTTGTAGGTTTGGCGAAAATTGACCTCTTTCAGGGTGCTGTCCACTAACCCGGAGACAGGGGAGATAAAGGCTTCGGCCAGTATAATATTTTCGTCTTCCAGGTCCTGATCCTCAACCGTCAAGGCCTTGATGCTAACCCCTTGTGATTCCTGTATCTGCAGCAGGGTTTGAGGATCCCCCTGAACCAACAGGATGTCACCTTCCTGCAGGTGGGTTTCTTTGGCTGAGGGAAGCAGTTTGAGCTTGCCTCTGAGAATCTCGATGACTTCCAGGCCATATCCTTCCCTGAAGTTGGAGTCAGCGATCGACTTCCCGATCAGGGGAGAGTCCGCTTTGAGGATCAGTTCAGTAACGAAGTTCCGTAAACGGTATTCCTTGGTGAGGCTATCACGGGTTCTTCGTGAAGGAACAAGATGGCGGCCGATGAGAAGAAGATAGCAGGTTCCTACTGCGAAAAAGATCAAGCCTACCTGTGAGAACTCAAACATCCCAATTTCCCAGTTCAGGTGATCCAGGGCCAGAGAGTACACGAGGAGATTGGTGGAAGACCCGATCAAGGTACAGGTACCTGCAAACATGGCCGCAAAGGACATGGGCATCAAAAGTTTGCTGGGATCCAGACGTTGTTCCCCAGCAACGGCGATGGTGAGGGGGAGAAAGAGGGCCACTGCCGCCGTGTTGTTGATGAAGGCCGACAGGATACCGACTGCCACAATGATGGAAAAGAGAAGTCTGAACTCGCTCTTCTGCGCCAAATGGACCAGCGTGTCGGACAGGTAGTTGAGTGCCCCTGTGTTTTGAATCCCATAGCTCAAGGCCAGCATGCAGGCAACGACTACCGTTGCAGGATTCCCGAAACCTGCAATCGCTTGCTGAGGGGAAACAAGATCAAAGACGACCAGACTACTCAGAACCAGAACGCTCACCTTGTCGACAGGAAAGACTTCAAGAGCAAACAAGAGCACTGCCCCTGCGATAATGGCACTGAGCAGTAGCATTTCAACGGTCATGGTTCAACTTTCTCGTGTAAGAAGAGGTGTAACACAGGTTAACCGGTCAGCTTTCCTTTTTCAATGGGCTCAGTTTCCAGTAAAGAAAGGACGGCATCATTCCAACCTTTGGGTCCGGGAGTATGAGCTCGGTGGCCGCCAGGAAATTCGTCGGCCAGGGGAGCGATGCTGTGCGGGTTTGGGATGATGACGGGGATATCGACCTCTTCCAGCATACTCAAGTCGTTTCGACTGTCTCCTAAACCCATGGATCGAACCGGACCCCCTCGATTCGCCTGGTAGAGCCCTATGAGTTGGGCCACGGCTTCCCCCTTCTCACTGTTGCTGCTCAGGTGAAAGAATCTCCCCCCTTGAATGAGTTTCAGTCCGAGCTGCTGCACTTTTTCTTCCAGCTGACTTCGATTGGGGTGAGGACTCACAATGCTGAAGGGGAGATCGAACTCTCGCTGAAGTGCATGCTGAGCCTGCTCCAGAGAAAGTCCCGAGCTCTCAGCCAGCTTTGAGGCTTTCAGTTGATCAAAGCTGTGGACGGTCAAACCACACTCTCTACTGATTCGGGCAAGAATCTCTTGGAGCTGGATATAGGGGAGTCCCCGTGAGATGACAAGAAAATGACCGCTTTTTCGGGTTTTCACCGGGAGGTTGGCAAAGTAGCTTTTAGGGATGTAAATCCCTCCTCCATTTTCCACGATGAAAGGGTCTTTGTTCTTGATTTCCTTTCGAAAGGGGATCATTTCAGCAGCCGTTTTACTGGTGCAAAAAACAAGGGGAATCTGCTTCTCCTGCAACTTGGCCAGAGCTGGGAGGGCCGGAGAATAATCGTAGGTGCGATGGTCTAACAGGGTCCCATCCAGGTCACTAAAAACGATTTGCAACATCGGAACACTGCCTTCATTCTACTGAGATCGGGGTGAAAACCCTGTAGGGTATTGGATCGTGGAGCTCTGCTTGCTGGAAACCGCGACGCCGTAAAAGACAGCTGTCACAGTGTCCGCAGGCAATCTCTTCTTCCTTGTAGCAGGACCAGGTGAGGTGGAAAGGGACTTTTAATGCGATTCCCATTTCAACGATTTCCTGCTTGCTCAGATGGATGAGGGGCGTGACGATCTCGATCGAAGTGTCCGGTTTTGTACCTTCTTCGATGACCGTATTAAAAGCTTTGAAAAAAGACTCCCGACAGTCTGGATATCCTGAACTATCTTCTTGAACTGCTCCCATATAGATCCACCGTGCCTTTAAAACTTCGGCCCAACTCGTCGCAATGGAGAGCAGATTTGCGTTACGAAAGGGAACATAGGAAACGGGAATTTCTTCTCGATCCAATTCTCCCTCGGGCAGAGCGATGGAGGAATCGGTCAAGGCTGAACCACCCATTGTTCGGAGGTGGGTAGGGTCGGCTACAAACCGTTCCGAGACCTGGTAGTGATCGGCGATCTCGTTGAAAGCCCTTAATTCTCGGGCTGCTGTGAGTTGGCCATAGTTGACGTGCAGAAAGGCGAGAGGCAGTCCCCGGGAGTGAGCGACCGCGGCCGTTACACAACTGTCCAAGCCACCACTGACCATACAAACTGCATCGGACATCCTCTCGATTCTAGCATGAGTCAGCCGGGAGTATTCATAGGTTCTCGTTACGAAGCGGGGAAAACGCCGGACTGACAAGGCGCGCGACCGAGGCCCCCGCAAACGTACTCACTGCAGTACGTTGAGGAGGCCGACGGAGTGCAACGCAGTCAGGGCGGATGGTTTCGCGGCTGCAGTAGAGAATTTATGCATAGTCCCGGCTTAGGGTAATATGATCATTCGATGGAGAGCGAGGAAGAAAGGCTTCGAACGTTAATACACGACTTTTTCCAGGCCTATCCAGACTATATTTTTTGCAGGACGCTGGGTGCGAACATCATCGATCGTGTGACGACCTATGAGGGTGCAACCGCCATTCTGGCCAAAAGAGCACGGGCAGCTGAGCAAAATCGCCAACAGATTGATGAGAAGCTGGATCACTTCAGCGTCGAAATCCGGGGGCAGCCGAGTAGGGTGAAAGATCTCTCACTGAGAGAAATCATGCGGCAGGAGGACCCAGAGCTTCGGGAGATTGCGAACTTTTACTTGAAACATCCCTATGCTCATAGACGGACCAAGAAGAGTCGTCTCTTGCCGCGTTGGATCCGCACTTTCTTTCTGAGTGCATTGCTGGGTCACGCGAAGGATCGCAAGTTGGATCTTGATTATGATGCCTATTTCGACATGCTCAGGCTGCTCTAGCCAGGATAATGTGTACTCAATCGATACCTTGAGGCACTCATGCTGGAGACCGTGAAGAAATCCACCATCATCATCCTTGTGACCCTGCTCTCAATCTCTGCAGGATCCATCCTTCTCCTGCGTTACTACGAGGTGGATCTGGTTCACACCATCGTACTCAATGCGGTCATCCAAAAGGCGCCTCAGGGGTATCCCAGTCAGGAGATATCGCAGGCCTTTGCTGCAGCTCGCCGAAGGGCCGAACAGGACAATCGGGAAGAAGCCTATCTGGAGGAGCTGTTTTCTTTTTCCCGGCGACTGGAGAAGAGCCAGTTGCTGAGTAGGGATGAACTGGAGGAGTTGCTTGATGAAGTGAGACAGACAGGACACCGCTGACCCGGGTCAGCGGAAATTCAAAATTCCAAACACCAAATTCCAAACAAATTCAAAATTCCAATCTGAAACCTGGAACGCGGGCGAAGCGCGCTCCCGACCTGGAACTATCGGCTCCCTTTGCTAACATTGGCTGGTGGAGTGCCCTCGTTGTCGAATCCAGATTTCCGGGAAGAGCTGTCCTCAGTGCGGGCTTGAGATTACCCCTATCCAAGGGGAGGCACCGGAAGGAACATCAGACCAACCCACTACCCGCCGGGAATCGGAAACTTACGATTGGCGTTTGCAGATCAGGCATAAGCTTGCTGAGCACGCTGAGAAAAAGGGCGGAGAGGATCCAAAGGATACTAAGAGGCTGCAGCCGAAAGCCACCAAGACTGAAAGAAAGCGTCCTCTCTTTGATTACAGGTTGGGAGACTCGGCCCAGGGACTGAAGAAGCAGAGAGTTGTCACCTTTGCCAGGAAAACGCGCGAGTCGCGGCCTGTGGCGGAGAAACCCTTGCTTCGAACTCCCCTAGGTGCCGGCAGAGGGCTTCGATCGCACCTTCCCAAGCAGCAGGCCTTGACACTGGAGGTCCCTGAGGCACCAGAACCTGCAGAATTCTCCCCTTCCTCCAGTGAAGAAAGGGGTGCCAGCGAGAACGGACTCTCGCATGAAGTTCTGTTTTCTCGAATGCTAGCCGGGATCATTGATATTTTTCTACCTGTCTTGATCGCCGTTGTTTTCAGTTTCTCGGCGGCGAAGATTCTGAACTTCGACTTCTTTTCAGCGAATTCGCTACACCTGGGAATAGTTGTTGCGCTCTCTTTTTTCTTTCTCAATTCATTCTTCTTTCTTATCCTGAGTGGCCAGACACCCGGCATGTACCTGACTGATCTGCAGTTGGTGGGAGAAGAGTCGGAGACGGTGCCGTTTCAGTCCCTTGTGATTAGAATCTTCCTTTTTCTGCCCGTGGTTGCGACTGTGGTAGGCCTACTTTGGAGTATTTTCGACCCCTGGTGTCGGGGTGCGCACGACCGCGTTTCCGGGACACGAGTCGTTCCCATCACTCACGGTTCATCCGGAGCGATGTCCACCTCTAGCAAGAACTGATCGACCAGAACCTTCAAATGCGGCCGGCATTGGTATTCCACATCGGGATCCCTGACAAAGGTGTTCA
>JAZFTY010000006.1:0-3706 GCA_036446935.1 Acidobacteriota bacterium
AAAACCTCTTCAGCGGCCTGGGAAGTGCCGCGGGCAAGAAGTTTTCGACGAAGCTCGAAACGAGTGTGATTTCTTCTGGCTAGCAGACCTAAAGCACGTGTATAGAGGTGGGTGGTTGCAGGTTCCAAGTTTCAGGTCTTACGAGCTCTGAACGCGTTCTTTCTTGTAGACCGGGGTCATCCAGGAATGTCGATCCTCTACCTTGCCCTCGATATAGTCGAAAAAGTCCTGTTGGATCTGGGTGGTGATGGGTCCTCGTTTCCCGTCACCGACCACGATGTGATCGACAGAACGAATCGGGGAGACTTCAGCCGCTGTTCCGGCAAGGAAGATCTCATCCGCCAGGTAAAGCATCTCTCGAGGCAAGGACTGCTCGAGGACCTCGTAGCCGCGCTCTTTGGCCAGGGTGATGACACTATCGCGGGTAATGCCCGGAAGAATGGCATTGCCCAGAGAGGGTGTGTACAACTTTTCATTGTGGACCAGGAAGATATTCTCGCCACTCCCCTCGCTGATGAAGCCTTGCCCGTCCAGGGCCACGCCTTCGGCGAACCCACTTTCGACCGCCTCCATCTTGATCAGAATGCTGTTAATGTAGTTCCCGCCTACTTTGGCCATGCTGGGAAAGGTGTTGGGTGCGGCTCGATTCCAACTGGAGACACAGACATCGACGCCCTGCTCGACCGATTCTTCTCCGAGATAGCGTCCCCACTCCCACACCAGGATGAAGCATTCCGTAGCAGTTGAAAGGGGGTTGAGCCCCAGGCTTCCCGTGCCACACAAAATCAGGGGGCGGATATAACAGTGTTCCAATTCGTTGACTCGAATGGTTTCCAGAATGGCTTCTTGAAAGTCCTGGGAAGAGAAGGGAATTTCTCTGCGATAGATCTTGCAGGAGTCGAATAGTCTTTTGACGTGCTCCCCAAGACGGAACACTTCCGAGCCTCGAGAGGACTTATAGCAGCGGATACCCTCGAACCAGGAAGAGCCGTAATGAAGAGCATGAGAGCTGACGTGAACGTTAGCTTTATCCCAGTCGATGAACTGTCCGTTATGCCAAATTGTTCGAGACTTGGGAGCTGTCGTCATGAAGAAAAGAATAGGAGGCTATGACCTTCAAGTCAATTCTCAGAACTTGGAGTCGGGTCCTTCTTGGCGAAATAGCCCTTTTTGGCCCGGACCTTAAAACCTTTCTCCTTGGCATCTTTGACGACCACGTCGGTCCTGCGCCAGGTTCCGTCCCGAATCGGATTGCTGGAGACGTAGGACAGGCGATATTGGTTGCGCAGTTCATAAGCAATGGAGTGGAAGACGTCATCGAGCTGGCTAATTTCTTCGGGAAAAAATGCTTCTCCTCCGGTGCTTTGGGGAATTTCCCGGATCTTTTGCTGAATCTTCTCCCTTGCCGACTTGAAGACGCCGAAGAAGCCACCGCCGCTCGAGAGATCCGAGTCGAGAAAAGCGACGATGTAAAGTTGAACATCGCTTTCCTCGACCTTCTCGATGAGCTCCTTGTGGGAATAGAAACTGTCCTTGTCCTCTCCGTCGGTAAAAACGATGACGGCTTTCTTCGGTTCGTTCCCTTTCAGGACCTTATCCACGGCCAGATAAATGGCATCGTACAGAGCCGTGCCTCCTGAGATGATGACGTTATCCAGGGCATCGTAGATGTCTTCAACATCTTGGGTAAAGTCCTGTTCCAACCGAACTTCGTCTTTGAAGGCCACGAAAAACATTTCATTTTCAGGATTGTTCTTGGAGAGAAAAAGCCGGGTGGCATCATTGACCAAATCGAATTTGTCTCGCATGCTTCCACTGGAATCGATGACGACCCCCAAAGTTGAGGGGACGTCATCCCGGCCGAAATAGGTAACTTCCTGTTGAATCCTGTCTTCAAAGATCGTGAAATCTTCTTTCTCGAGATTCTCGACCAGGATACTGTCTTTGTCGTAGACCGATGCATAGAGCACGATCTGCTCGACCGCGGTACTAAATTGCGCAGGAGTGCCCTGCTGTGCATACCCCAGAGTGAAGCAAAGGGCCAAGAGAGAAACACTCAAGACCACTTGTTTTGAGGAGATAAAGTCAAGCATGGATCTGGGTGAAGGTTCTTACTTCCGAGGGGCGAAATAACCCTCTTTGGCACGAACCTTCAACCTCGGCATACCCTCAGGAGCTTCCAGACTAACCTTGAGTTTACGCCATGAGCCGTCATTTCTGCGGTCGGTGGGAGTGTAGCCGACCAGATATTGATTGCGCAGCTCGGAGTGGATCAGGTCACAGAAATAGTCCAGTTGTTTGAAATTGTTGGGAAAAAAAGCTCGACCCCCTGTGAGACGGACGATCTCGGTAATGATGTTCCGCCCGTAACCCATATCCCCTCTTTCGCCGATCACGTAGATTTGGGCATCGGATTCCTTGACGAAATCCTTGAGTTCGCTGAATGTATAGCGGCTGCTGTTGTCCTCACCGTCGGTAATGATGATCAGAGCTTTCTTTTCGCTGCGAGCGGCACGAATCTTTTCCAAACCAAGGTAAATAGCGTCATACAAAGCGGTCCGCCCCTTGGGGTTTTTGAGGGTAATTTCGTTCTGGATGTTTTCACTCCGATTGGTGAAGTCTCGCACCAGTGAAGAGCGTTCGTTGAAAGTAACCAGGAAATACTCGTCGGATGGATCTCCCTGTTCCAAAAACCGAATCACGGAGTTGCGGGCACTTATGATGTTGTCTCCCATGGATCCACTCATATCGAGAATGATTCCCACGCTGATCGGGGTTTTGTCACTGGAGAAATGGGTCAGGGTCTGTTCAAGCTTGTTTTCAAATACCTTGAAATGCTCCCGTTCCAAACCGACCACGTAGCGATTGAGGGGATCCGTCACCGTCACTCGCAACACGACCGTGTCCACATTGATCCGAAAACGGGGTGTTTGGTCCTCGCTTTCACCTGCGAACAAACCGGTTGGAGAGACAAAAATACCAAGAAGACAGGGCAATAAAAGCCTTCTCATAAGAGTAACCTTATATCTATTGTAACGAATTATCGCTCAGATGCAAAGGTGGCAACTTGTCGGATCCTCAACTTTTTCTCGAGGAGGACTCCTGGTTAGGTCTCGTGAATTTCGGAGAAGTAGTCCGTCGAGACCAGCACCTCTCTTGCTTTGCTTCCGTCGGGTGGACCAATCAATCCCTCATGCTGCATCATGTCCAGCAGCCGTGCTGCTCGCCCGTATCCGATTCTCAGCCGTCTCTGGAGCAGGGAAGTGGAAGCCCTTCCGGTGTCGACCACAAATCGTGCCGCCTCCTGGTAAAACTCATCCTCCAGATCCCCGATCTTGACGATGGTGCTCTCTGCCTTGTCCTTCTCAACCAGCACTTCCTCCTGATAATCGGGCTGGGCCTGACTTTTGAGGAAGTCCGTAACCTTCTGGATCTCCTTTTCGCTGATGTAGCCGCCGTGGAGGCGGATCAAACGAGAGGTTCCAGGAGGCAGGAAGAGCATGTCTCCATCGCCCAACAGTTGTTCTGCGCCGTTGCAGTCAAGAACGGTGCGGGAATCAATCTTCGAGGCCACACGAAAAGAAATACGACAGGGGAAGTTGGCCTTGATAAGCCCGGTCAGGACATCCACGGAGGGGCGTTGGGTGGCCAGGATCAGGTGGATGCCGATGGCCCGGGCCATTTGGGCCAGACGAGTCACCGAGGC
>JAZFTY010000007.1:0-3895 GCA_036446935.1 Acidobacteriota bacterium
TCGTGACGAGCAGGTGTGAGAAATGCGGGCTAGCCGGGTGTCGTGACAGTCATCACCACCCTCTGGGCCTTATTTTGGGTACACTTCTGCTGTTGTGAGGTGCGTCATTCCACGCTCTTCTTAATCGATATTGGGACCTGAAGAACATTTACCCTCTCTTCAGGTCCGCTTCTCTTTTTGGAGATTTTTCTAGAGATTCGAAATGACCTATCTGGGGATCGAGGTAAACGAGACTGCTTTACTGATCTTACTTGCTATCATTGCTGTTTCCCTCATCTTCATTGGTTGGAAACTGGCCAACCCAGCCACCCCAGCCACCCCAGCCACCCCTTCACCCCCCAGGGAAAGCGAGAAAAGCAAAAGACCTATCCCTGCCCAGCCGGCCATGGCTCGGCCTGAGGTGGTGATCCACTACGAAATCGATATCCGTGACGAACCCCCGTTGGCCAGAGAGAAATCCATGAAACTAAGAGTTTCTGGTGGGCCTGCTTTTAAAGTTCAGATCCAGGATATCTCTTACAAGAAATTCGTAGCGAAGTTCCCTCCGATCTCAGAAGTAACCCAAGGGGAAAACAAGTCGGTCCAAGCCGAGATCTACCACAATAACCAGAGCGCAGGACTGCTGCGGCACGACTTCGTCCGCATCTTGGAAGAGAAAATAAAGGACACGGATGGTAGAAATCCAATCTATCTGGAAGCCCGCGTTCTATACGAGGATGCAAAGGGAACGAAGTTCTGCGCCTTACACGACATTGAGTATGCTCCCGGGGCAAAGAAGGTCAAAACTTCCCTAAAACGAAACGGCCACGCTGGAAGTTAGGTAGGGATTCCAGCCCGGAGCAATGCATAACTTCTCTACTGCAGCGACGAGAACCTATGCATAGTCCGGGCTAAGCGAATCGGGCGTCATGGCTTGACGGACATCGCAGTTTCCGCAGTGCCTTTGCTTCAATTTGGCGAATCCTCTCACGGGTGAGAGAGAACCTTTGCCCGACCTCCTCGAGAGTGTGTTCGTTGCCAACCCCGATGCCGAATCGCATGCGAATGATCTCTTCCTCACGAGGGGTCAGGGTCTCCAGGACAGCCGCCGTGTGATCTTTCATGTTGATATTGATCACGGCTTCGTCAGGGGAGAGAGCGCCTGAATCCTCGATAAAATCACCCAGGTGGCTGTCCTCTTCTTCTCCAACTGGAGTCTCCAGTGAGATCGGTTGCTGAGCAATCTTGAGAATTTTGCGTACCTTGCTTACGGGGAGATCCACCTCCTGAGCGATTTCTTCGGCAGTGGGCTCTCGACCATACTCGTGAACCAAAGCGCGTGAGGTCCGAATCAACTTATTGATGGCTTCGATCATATGTACCGGAATCCGGATCGTCCGTGCCTGATCAGCAATGGCTCGTGTGATGGCCTGACGAATCCACCAGGTGGCATAGGTGGAAAATTTATAGCCTCTTTGGTATTCAAACTTATCGACAGCTTTCATCAATCCGATATTTCCCTCCTGGATCAGATCGAGAAACTGCAATCCCCGGTTGAAGTATTTCTTGGTAATCGAGACCACCAATCGCAGGTTGGCCTCCACCAATTCCTTTTTAGCAATCTCCGCTTCCAACTCTCCCTGCTTGATGGCTGCCAAGGTTCTCTTGAGCTCGGCTGGAGACAACAATACCCTGTCTTCGATTTCCTTCATCTCCTTGTCAATGCCCCGAAGACGCAGTTTTACCTTCTTGGCCTCATCGAGCTTCAATGAAGACACCTTTAATTTCTTGAGTTGCTTGGTTTCCCTCTCCAGAGTGACAATCCGATCCACGTTGCTCTCGACCACACCCACAAAACCCTGAAAAACCTCAACGGTCAACCCCAGATCAAGGATGATCCGGGCCATGGGGATCTGATAGCGAGCCAGTTGAGAGAGCAGCTTCTTATAGGCCTTACCGCTTTTTTTGGCTCTACGTAATCGTTTTCTTACTTTGACGGCTTCCTTTTCCAGCGCAGTGATTTGATTAATGCGCCTTAAGACCAATCTACGCCGCTTCGTGAGGATCTCCTCGGTTATTTCGTCCTCGCTAAATTTCACCAGGCTCTTGATCCGTAGAGTGTTCTTGCGAAGCTGGTCGCCATACTCTGAAATTCTCCTCACCACGATCGGCGAATGAGACAACGCTTTCAGGACACTTTTCTTCCCCTTTTCCATTCTCTTGGCAATCTCAACCTCCCCAGGCCAAGTCAAAAGAGGCACCGTGCCCATTTCTCTCAGATACATCCGAACCGGATCGTCTGTCTTCTCCAGGCTTTCCACAGCAAGATCAGGCTTTCGTTCCTTTTCCTCTTCTGGCTCTTGGGAGCGGGTCTTTTGCTTACCCACTTCCAGTACTTTCTCAGAATCGATTACCTCGATACCTGCATCGCCAAAGAGGGAAAAAATGCTGTCCAGATCCTTCGAGGAACTGATGTGATCGGGAAGGACACTATTCACCTCATCGTAAAGGAGATAGCCCTTCTCCCTCCCGAGGGTGATGAGTTCCTTCATGCCCTCGTATTTCTCCGCGGTACTTTCTAATCTTTCCTTCATCGGCAACACTCAAAATCCTCCTAAACGCCGTTTGAAATCCATAATCTCCTATAACCCTGAAAGTTTTGTGCCCTGGTAGTGTGGGATCAGCTTAGAAAAGTCAACCAAGCGAGAGGTAAACTCATAAAGACCTTCCACTCTCTCATCTTGCTTTTAGCAACTACCTGAAAAGGTCTCTCACTGTTAACGCCCGCGCTTGACTATACGCCGCACCTCGTTGCATGTCAACGCCAAGGAATGCTCCAGATGCTCCCCCAGTCCAACTCTTGGCGATGAACCGCCTTGCCTGTTCTAACACAAACCCTCACGGACAGGGTCGCGTAGATTGTAGAGACATTGGTGATTTTGGTAACTTATAGGTGTACCCGCAGTCGGGGAAACACTGAAGGTGCTCCATGACACTGCGAAATTTTGGGGGAAACACTGTCAGATCCGGAGAGTGTGGAAAGATTCGCATTGGCTACCTGGTGCTGGTCCTGTTTTTAGCCGTTTTCGGTTACCTATCCTACCAAATCGTCCCCGTGTACACGCAACAAGACGCCTTTGATGGAGATCTGCTTGACCTTGTCGGGACCGCCACCCGAAGGGGATGGGACAATGGCGAGATTGTGAACCAAGTGAGGAAGTTGGGTAAGACCAGAGGTTTCGCAATCCAAGCGAGGGACATTCGAGTCCATCGTGTTCGTGGTCAAGTCAAAATCCTCCTTGAAGTGAACTATACGAGAAGCGTAGAGTTCCCAGGCGGCTACGTGCATGTCTTTTCGTTTAGCTCTTCCTCGGAAGGCTCTTACTTCTTCTAGCCCGGATTATGCATTACCGGGGCTAGACTTGAAGCCCACCCTTCGGCCAGGGGTCCTCCTCGAACGCTCCGGTGATCCTTTCAAACACCATCAGCGTAAACCGTTGTTGACCAATCACTCGAAGAGTCTTCGGACGTTCACCCTCCAGAATCAGAGCAAGCAACGTAGAATCAATGTGTTAGGGAGACTCTCTCTATTTTTTCAGGTTTCGGCACAGAACGTGCTTCCTTCGAAGCAGAGGAAAATGGATTCATGAGAAATTTAAAGAATTATCTGATCAAAAATGCTGAGCAGATGCTTGCTCTGGTGATCCTGGTGGGTGTCCCCGTCATCGCCCATTTCGTTCCCTACAAGCTCGTCTTCTTGAACTTTTTCTTCATTGTCATCCTGTTTTCGGTCTACTTCGTGGAGGCCCACAAGGCGCTTATGGGGGGCGTTCTCACCACTTTGCTGGTTGCGATTTTTGTCTACTATTTCCCCAGTTCTTTCGTGCCCACCTTCACGGAACTCGACCTGTGGATG
>JAZFTY010000008.1:0-4078 GCA_036446935.1 Acidobacteriota bacterium
CCTCAAGTTCTCATTTTTAGGATACAGCCCAACATTATTGAATCGAGGGGATTGTTATGAATAAATTCGTCGTACGTTATATAAAAGCAAACAAAGGGTTTTCGTTGATCGAATTGATGATCGTTGTTCTGGTTATCGGGATCATTGCTGCCCTGTCGATGCCGAATCTTGCCAAATCGAAAATGGCAGCCCATGAAAGCTCCGCCATCAGTGGGATGCGCAGTCTGGTGACTGCTCAGATCACCTATGCAACAAGATCCGGTCCCGGGGACTTTGCACCGGACCTGGCCACGCTGCAGAGCGCTAATTTAATCGACAGCGTCATGGGGTCAGGAACCGCGGAAGCTTACTCGTACTCCCTTTCCGGGAGTGGCGTTCAGTACACGATCGATGCCAGGCCGCTGATCTACGGTTCCAGTGGTATCCGAAGTTTCTTTACCGATGAGTCGGGTGCGATCCGCTATACCACAGCCGATGCTGCGGCCACCGCAAGTGATCCGGGTCTGGGTCAGTAAGGCACTCAACCGTCTTCGATTTCAAATAGGCGGGTGTCGGGATCGGCATTGGTGCGGATACGAATCTTGAGCGGATTTTCCAGCTCCAGCAGTAATTTTTCCGCCCATTCGATGATGACGATGGAATGGCTGGCAAGGATCTCCTCCAGACCAAGGGAAGAGAAGTCCCTCGGGCCCTCCAGCCGATAGAAATCGATGTGGTAAATCGTGCCTTCCTTGCCTGCATACTGATTGACAAGAGTGAAGGAGGGACTCCGCACCAGGGTTGGATCTTGCACGCCCAGACCCTGGGCCAATCCTCGAACCAGAACGGTTTTACCCGAACCGAGTTCCCCGTAAAGCAAGATCACCCGAGGTGGGTGAAGTTTCCTGCCGATTTTCTCGCCAATCCGAAGAGTCTCCTGTGCACTCTTGGAGTTTTGAATCTCCATCAGGGCAACTCTTTGCTCAGCGACTGGTAGGCTTTGCCGAGATGAGCGGTCACGTCTCCGGCAGTGAGGGCCCGAAGACCCACCGCTAGAGCCGCCAGATCACCTGCCAGGGAATGCAGATAGACGCCCACCAGCACCGCTTGAGAAATCTCCTGTGGTGTGGTCATGCCCCGAGCTGCAAAGGTCCCCAACAACGAGGTGATCGTGCCTGTTAAGACGTCACCCATACCCGCGGTGGCCATACCGGGATTCCCCAGTGGACAGACAAAAACCTGGCCGCCCGGTTCAGCAATCAGCGTTCGAAAACTCTTGAGGACCAACCAGACACCTGTTTCCTGAGCAAACTGGCGGGCAAGTTCCACCTTTTTGGGAAGAATTTCCTGGGTGGGACGTCCCAGGAGACGGGAGAATTCTCCCGGGTGAGGCGTCAGAATGAGAGGTTGCCCCTGGTCGTTTCGCAACTTGTGGGTCTTGCCCTCAAAGGCGTTCAAGGCATCGGCATCCAGGAGAAGGGGAAGGGTGGCCTTGTTGACCACCGTGTGGATCAGGTCAACGGTTTCCCTTTCTCGACCCAGCCCCGGACCTATTCCGGCTGCGTCTTTGTCCTGCAGAAGCTCCAGTAAGTGATCGGTCGCTTGAGATGCAAGGGCTCCCTTTGGTGTCGAAGCAAGACCTTCGGTCATGAGTTCAGCCTGAAAGGTTGCGACCACATCCTGGATCGCCTCAGGGATGCAAAGCGTGACCAGGCCAGAACCGGTCCGAAGGGCGGCACGGCCACTGAGAACAGCTGCTCCCGATTTGCCGCGACTTCCCGATATCAGGGCCACATGCCCAAAATGTCCCTTGTGGGACCGGATCTCTTGAGGAGGAAGTGCAGAATAGATCTGCTCGCGAGTCAGGAGGTTCAAGTCGAATTCCGGGTTCTCCAGAAGTGATGAAGGGCTGCCGATGGGGACGATATGCAGTTCGCCCAGGGCTTTCTGATCCTCATTGAGGATATGGGCGATCTTGGGTGCGGTAAAGGTGACGGTGGCCGCAGCCTGGACGGTTGGAACGCCCCCGGTCAAGGAGTCGGAAAACATCCCGGAGGGGATATCCACGGACAGGACAAAGGCCTCGCTTTGGTTGATGGTGGCAACGACCTTGGAATAGAGGCCCTCCAGAGGCTTGCTGATCCCGGTCCCTAGAAGGGCATCCACTATGATGTCGTAGCGGCTGAATTCCTCGCTCATTCTCTCCCATTCCCCCGTGTCAGTGACCTCTAGGACCTTTTCTCCAGATTTCAGATAGGTATCCAGGTTGGCTCGAGCATCACCGGAGACATCCGTCACCTTGCTGAGTAGGTAGATGTCCGGCTTGATTTCGCGCTGGACGAGGTGATGCGCGAGAACGATTCCATCTCCGCCGTTATTTCCTTTTCCGCAGATAATGGCGATGAGGCAAGAGTCCAAATCCTCGAAATATTTCTCCAGTGTCTTATAAAGATGCAGACCCGCGTTCTCCATCAACAACGAGCTGGGAATGCCGTGCTGTTCACTGGTGAGATGATCCACCTGATTGATCTGCTTTGCGGTAAGAATCTTCATTTAAGGCATTTACTGGTTCATTACTATTTCATTTTGGTTGACTTTCCAACACTGCACCATGGAGCCTCAAACTAATCCTAATTGAAGTGAAACATTTGGTGCGAGTTCTCGTCTGAATAGGTGACGACAGTAACAAACAATAAACGTGAAGAAAAGATTGAATTAGGCTATAATGTAGTGAAGACTCAACAGGAGGCACACCGAAATGAAGCGCCAAGTACACAAAACGGTTGGATTTCTACTTTTCCTGGTCTTACTGTTTCCCTTGCAGGCCTTTGCCGGACGGAAACATGAAGACGTAGAAGACATCGGGAACCGCAAGATCAACGGCAAAGTCGCCTTTTTCTTCCCGAATTTTGTCTCCTTGGAGAAGGAAATTCAAATGGGCGCGGAGTACTCACAGGTTTTCGAGCAGACCGCGCGTCTTGTTGAGGATCCTGTGGTCACCGAATACATCGATCGATTGGCCCAGAACATCGTGAAGCACTCGGATGCCAAGGTCCCCTTTGTGGTCAAAGTCGTTGATTCGGATGACGTGAACGCCTTTGCTTTGCCGGGAGGGTACTTCTACATCAACAAAGGGCTTATTTTGGAGGCTGAAAGTGAATCCGAATTGGCGGGTGTGATGGCTCATGAAATCGCTCACGTGACCGCCCGTCATGCCACTG
The DNA here is from genome assembly GCA_036446935.1 of Acidobacteriota bacterium. Lineage (GTDB taxonomy): Bacteria > Acidobacteriota > UBA6911 > RPQK01 > JADFOI01 > JADFOI01. The sequence continues at coordinate 3,201 of JAZFTY010000008.1, forward strand.
AACGGATGACAAAGGGGCAGTTGATGCAGTTTGCCGCACTTCCTGCCATGTTCGTCGGTGGCGGGTACTGGGCCCAATACGGAATCAACGCTGCCTTGGGGATGGGGATGTCCCTGGCCGTTCTCGGGATCACCCGTAAATCGGAGGAAGAAGCCGATCAGCTGGGTACTCAGTACCTGTGGAATACCGACTATGATCCCAACGCCTTCATCACCTTCTTTGAGAAACTGCAGGCCAAGGAAGAGAACAAACCCGGTAAATTTGCCAGCTTTTGGCGAACTCATCCTACTCATGAGTCCCGCATTGTAAAGGTCCAGGAGGAGATTTCGTACCTTCCTGTCAAGGAGGAATATATTCTCAATGGCTCTGAGTTCGAGCGGGTCAAGGCCCGTCTGATCGAGATCGACAACAGCCTGCTTGCTCCCGGTTCATCCGCCGCTTCTGGTGGGGCCAAAAGACCCACCCTCAAGCGCAAGACCAATCGGGAAGGCACGGAAGAAGGTGATTCAGAGGAAAAACCAACTCTGCAGAAGGATCGACCGACCCTCAAACGAGACGACGCTTAAGCCGGCTGACAGCTGACAACTTACAGTTTCTCCTGACCCCTCTGACTACTGACTGTTGCCGTCGGATACCTGCCTGGGTGTTTTGACGGTGATCAGGTCCTTCAGCTTCAGAAACTTTTTCTCACCGATTCCCCGGATATTCATCAAATCCTCGATTCGCTTGTAGGGGCCACTCTTCTCGCGAAGCTCCAGAATGCGTTCAGCGATCACCGGTCCAATACCTGGCAGACTATCCAGCTGTGAGAGTGTTGCCGTGTTGAGGTCGATCTTGGGACTCTCTTCGCCCAGTGTCGGTGGAGCCAGCAGAAAGAG
>JAZFTY010000009.1:0-10842 GCA_036446935.1 Acidobacteriota bacterium
TCAGACTGTTCGGCAGTCTTGGCTTTGGCACCCATCTCCTCGGCTTCCGGAACCATTCCCTTGGCGTGGTAGATCATGGAGAGGCTGGTGAAAGCCAGAGGGTTGGAGGGTTCCTGGTCCCGAAAACGTTTTCCGTATTCCAGCGCCTGATCGAGATCCCCGTGATGGTAGTAGCACATGGTCAGGGCATGTAAGGCATCTCCGAATTCCGGATTTGCTTCAACGGCCTGTTTTAACTCCTCGATGGCAAGGTCAAGTTGATCCTCGGCAAAAAGCTCCATCCCTTTTTCGTAATGCTCTTCATGCGACATAGGCTTCTCGATCGATTATAGGGGAGTGCCGTGGACATCGTAAACACGAAGTTCGCCGATTCCTCGGAGCTCCTCTTCCACGCTCTCCCGGTCCCCAACAACGGTCACCACCACTCGGTCCGGATCATAAAAGCGCTTGGCTATCTCCACTACCTTCTCTGACGTTACACCCCGAACTTCGGGAATGAAGTTCTTGTAAAAGTCAGCCGGTAGTTCATGAATCCGGCGGTCGAGTTCCAGAACGCCGATGGAAGCCGAGGTCTCCATCTGGCGGATAAAGCTCCCGATGAGTTCCTGTTGACAGCGCTCCAGTTCTTTTGCTTCAGGGAGCCGCTCACCCAGGCCTTCCAGCTCCTTGAAAATCTCTTCGATTGACTCCCGGGTGACTTCCGTTTTGACACTAGCCCCGACCATATAAAGGCCATCGTGGCGATAGCTCTTCAGTCGACTGTAGGCCCCATATGTGTAGCCTTTCTGTTCACGAAGGTTGAGAAAAAGGCGAGCACTCGCTCCACCTCCCAGAACCTGATTGGTGACCTTGAGGGCTATGGCCTCGGGATCTGCTTTAGGGAGCGTCCGACCGGTCACCAGGATCTGTGACTGGACGGAATGGGGACGGTGGATCAGGCAGACCAACCGTCCTTCGATGTCGTCTGGCCGTGGATAGCTGATCGAAGGTGCTTGTCCGTTTGACCAGCTTCCCAGAAAACGGTTTGCCAGTTCCATGGCCCGATTCTCATCCAAAGGTCCGGCCATCAGAAGATGGGCGTTTCCCGGACCGTAATGATATCGATAGGTCTCTTGGACCGATTTTCTCTGAGTTTTCTCCAGATGCTCGGGCGTCATGCTGACTTTGGCATAGGGATGGTTGGGATAGAAGATCTTGAAGGTGCGTTCATTAGCCAGGAAGTTGGGTTGCGAGCGCTGAGCAATCAGATGACTCTTCCACCGAACCTTCGTCTTCGCTAACTCCTCATCGGGGAAATTTGCATTGGAAACCATATCGCTCAGAAGCTCGAACGCGGGCTCCAGCTGGTCTTCAAGAAAGGTCATGGAGAGGAAACTGTGCTCCATCAGGACTTCACTCTCGTATTCAATAGCCCGCCGATCGACGAAGTCGGAAATGTCCTGGGCCGAGCGGGTGTCAGTACCACTTTTGACCATTTCCACGGCCAGAGAGACCAGAGCCAGATTGTCATCCGGATTACAAACTCGCCCTACGGGTAACACCAGCGTCAAAAACATCTGGGGAAGGCGATCATCCGGAACCACCAGAACTCGGAGTCCGTTGGTGAGCTGCTGCTCAGGGATTTCCGGATAAGAGATGTTCTTCTCAGTGCCTGGGGGCGGAGCTGTTTTCGTCATGGGCAGCCCTTATCGCGGATCGGGGAACCACAGACCACAGACCCTGTGACTTTTGTCCTCATTGGCCATTTTCCCCAGGTTCCACGAAGAGCAAAGTCCGATTCTGTGACTTGAAGATCTTTTGGGAGGCTTGCAGAATATCGTCCTCGGTAACGGCCAGGTAACGATCCAGTTCGTGGTTGATCCTCTTGGGATCGTCCAAAAAGAGAGCGTAGTGGGCCAGGAGCTCTCCGATTTGCGCCACTTTGGCCAGCTGCTCCACAAAGCGGAAGGCGATCTGATTTTTCGCTTTCTCGATCTCCTGGGCTGGAATCTTTTCTTCTTGAACCCTCTCCAACTCTTGGTCTACGGCCTTTAAAACCTGATTGACCTCGACGGCGCTCTGAACCTGGAACCAGATAAAGAACAGTTCCGGCCCCTTATATTGGTTCGGTCCTACCGAAAAGCTGGTGATCCAGTTGTTGTCGTAGATGAGTTTTCGGTGAAGCCGCGAGGATTCTCCGTGAGAGAGAATGACTCCCAGCACCGACAGGGCATAAAACTCCGGGGAACCCAGAGCGGGCATGTGATAGCCGGAATAAACGGCGGGCAGGACGGCCAGTGGATCCGTCATCCTTTCGATTTTCTCCGCGCTCTGCTCCGGCTCCTCCAAATCGGGCAGCTCGGGATGGGTCTGGTCGCTGAGGTCACCAAAGTACTGCTCGACTTTCTTCAATGCCTTCCCATCATCACCCGTATCTCCCGAGAGTACCAGCGTCGCATTGCCGGGTCCGTAATAGGTCTGATGAAACTTTGCCGCGTCCTCTAATGTGGAGTTCTCCAGATCCTCCACGGCGCCGATGATGGGATGAGCATAGGACCAGTTTTCGTAAGCCAATTCCTCAAACTTCAAGGTAGCCAGTCCATAGGGCCGATTGTCATAACTTTGCTTCTTCTCTTCAATGACCGTCTGAAGCTGATTCTCGAAGTTTTCTTCCGTTACATTCAACGATCTCATCCGGTCCGACTCGAGCCACAATGCCAACTCCAGATAGTGAGAGGGCACGGTCTCGTAATAGTTCGTCCTGTCCTTACTGGTTGTGGCATTCCAACGACCTCCGGCATTGTCGATATAACCCCCGTGCTCGTTTTTGGCCACATTTTCTGACCCTTGAAACATCATATGCTCAAACAGATGGGCAAAGCCCGAAAGACCCGGTGTCTCGTAGCTGGATCCCACCCGATAGTGAACGCTCAAGTGAACAAGGGGAACTCGAGTGTCCTGATGCAACAGGACCTGCAGCCCGTTTTGAAGTCGATGTTCTTCAAACTCAATGCGGGGTGTTTTGAGCATTAAATCTTTCCTTGCATCCGATCGGGCAGGATCCTAACCCGCGATATCTTCTCCCCCATCCACCCGAATCACCGTGCCCGTCATCCACTGAAGGTAGGGGTGACTCATGGCGACGATTGCCTGGGCCACATCTTTAGGTGTGGTCAAACGTCCGCTGGGATTACAGCGAATGGCGTTCTTCATGAGTTCTTCATGCCCAGGGATCCCACGCAATGCTGGGGTGTCGGTTACGCCCGCTTGGATCGAGTTGGCGGTGATCCCCTGAGGGGCCAGTTCCAGCGCAATTTGGCGAATGTGTGACTCCAGAGCAGCTTTGGCGGCTGACACAGGGCCGTAGTTGGGCCAAACTCGGTGACCGCCCGAGCTGGTCATGGCAAAGATTCTCGACCCTTCCGCAAACATTTTTCGAGTCATTAAACCCTGCACCCAGTAAACCAGCGAGTGAGCCATAACGTCCGCCGTCATATTCATCTGAGCATCGGTGACAGGCTTTTCCGAATCGGCCACAAAATAGCGGCCCAGAGTTCCAAAGGCCAGTGAGTGCACGAAAACCCGAATGGTGCTGGGGCCGGCTTTCTCTTTGACGATCTTTTGCATTTCGTCCAGCGTGGACTGACGCTTGTTGTCGTCTGCAGCGTTGATATTGAAAAAGACGGCCTCTTTTCCCGTAGCCGCGATTTCCTCACGGACGCGTTCCACGTTGGGCATGGTGGCTCGTCGATCCAGATGCACACCAAAAATGTTCATTCCGGCAGTGGCCAGTTCTAGGGCAGTCGCCGCTCCAAAGCCACTGGAGGCACCGAGTATGAGAGCCCAATGGTTTTCCAAGGGATGGGTCATTCCTGTTTCCTTCCTATTCTCACAATCGACGTATGATAACTGATTGCGCGCTTCGCGCGCAAAAAGACACCGTCGGAGCGCCCTTCGGGCGCGTTCCAGGTTCCAAGTTCCAGGTTCCAGATTGCAAGTCTTTCTAGCCATGATTTTGGGACAGGCCCAGAATTCTGGCTGAAATCCCTGAATTCAAAGGAGGATTTTTGGGGCTGGCACCGAACTCCCCCATCCCGCTTCCCAACAAGAACTTATGCCCACTCGTTTGCGGTCTGATGTCAGTGGCTTTTGGCAGCCTTCGGTGGTCCGGTGGTCCGGTGGTCCGGTGGTCCGGTGGTCAGCCGGTCTGCCGGCTGCGGCCGACCTTCCCCAGTACTTGCGCCAACCGTCGGCAAACCTGCTCTCCTAAGACATTCCGATTCTCCGTGGTGATCTTAAACAGCTCCACATCATCACGCCGCTTCACTTGTTTGATAAACCCGGTGCCTTTCAGGGAAATCGTTCCCAGCAGCGGACAATCCGAGTCCAAGGCTTGAAGTAGACCCTCTCTGATCGGCATGGAAAGTAATTCCATTTTAGCGATTTCATCGACGATAACCAGGTGGGCAGCCTTTCCCTGGGGGGATAGCTGGGCAAGCACCAGCGTCTCCAGCGCCTCAAGATTGACGCCATACTTTCCAACCTGATGTTCTGGCCCGGTTTGAAAGTTGCGATGAGCGAAAACAGCCGAGCTTCCGTTCATGGCCACCGCTTTGAAACCTAATCGAATCCCTTCTTCCCGAATCTCTTCGGTGTAAAAACCGCTCATGGCCAAATGAGCAAATCGATTGATGATTCCTTTGAGCATCGTGGTCTTACCGACACCCGGATGGCCTGTCAAAAGAATATTCTTGACCATGGAGTTCTTAGCCTGGATCATGCAGGATCCCGGCTATGCATGATCGGAAAGCTGGTCGACCAGATACCGGCACATGTGCCAACCATCCATGTAACTAAAGGGGAAAGTGGCTATGGTGTAGTGTCCGCAGGGCAGGGCAATTCGCTGGTGCGGAATGTTTTGGCTTTGGTATTGCTGCAATACCTTTTCTGTGAGTTCGGGCCTGAAGGTGAGGTCATATTTGGCGGTGATGAGAAGATGAGGACGAGAGCAAGTCTTAAGACGATCAATAAAAAACCAGGGACTGATGGGTGCCCAGCATTGCCGCAGGTCCTTCAGGGAAATGTGGCCTTCCAAACCCCAGCGGATGTATCGAGTGGAAAGTCCGGTCCAGACCACGTCGGCAAAAAAGGATGAGACGTGGTTGAACACAGCGGTACAGATCGAAGGATCGTGAACAAAGGCTAAATAGGTCACACAGGATCCAATGCTGGTTCCGACCACGGCGATTCGCTCGTAGCCCTGCTCTTTGAGCCAGATCACCAGCTGGCGAACCTCTAAAACTGCCTGACGGGTGGCATGGACGGTTCGGCCAATGTTGGGGCTTACCATGTAGTCGGCTCGCTTCATGTCAGGGGGCAGGCGCTGTTCATGATAGGGCATGCATAGACGCAGGGCTGTGATGCCCAATCGCTTGAATATTTGGCACAGACGCACATGACTTTGCGGGTCGGCATTCCACTGAGGGACAACGATCACCGCCTTTTTGGAACCTCGGGCCGGAAACAAGCGACAGTAGACCGTATTGTTCTCCGGATGAGGTGAAGGTGTGGGCGTTGCCATGGTCAAAACATCGTCCTTGACCTCACAGTCCACCAACGGGGGCGGACGGAAAAAGGCATCGCTGTCGCTTAAGACCCTCTCGGAGTGTTCTTTCAAATAGGTCAGGGGGTCGGTTGAGCCGGGGTTGTGACTGTTCTGGACCCACTCCAGGCCCCAATCAAAGGGGAAAATTTTACGGTGTGGATCCCGAAGGGTCAGTTTGCGCTCGCGTCTGTGAATCCAGCGTTGATAGAAGGTCATTTTTCTACTGGCTCGGCGACAGACGGCTGGAATTCTCTCTTGTACAATTCCAGAAAGGTCAGGCCCAGAGCGACGATGATGGGTCCGAAAATCATTCCCACCAGCCCGAAATATCCGATGCCTCCCATGATGGACAAGAACACGATGAGGGTATGCATCTCGGATTTTCCCTCGATGAAAAGTGCTCTTATGACGTTGTCCATCATTCCAATCAGCACACCTCCAATCACCAGGATGATTCCCTGGACTGTAGACTGGGTCAGGAAGAAGTAAATGGCCCAGGGACCCCAGACGATGCCTGTGCCCACTACTGGAAGCAGGGAGAACAGGGCGGTAAGACAACCCCACAGAAGCGCGTTGGGGATCCCCAGGATCCAGTAAAGCAGGCCTCCGGAGACTCCCTGAGCCACTGCCGTGAGCAAGGTTCCGATCACGGTCGCCTTGGCGACCTCTTGGAATGTATTGATGATGAGTTGCCGATAATTTTCCGCAAGCGGGGTCAGGGTCTTGAGCATTTCTGTGAAGTATTCCCCATCTCGAAAGATAAAGAACATGCAAAACAGCATAATCAGGAAATTCATAATGACGCGAAAGAGTCCGGACACGATGGAGGTGCTTTGGCGCAGGAAAAACAAGCTGACCTGCTGCAGACTGGCTCCCAAACTGCCCATCAGGTCCAAACTTTCCAAATCGACATATTGGCCGATCCAGTCGGTCAAGGGTTTAAAAAAAGGATTGTCCTGCAGATTCAGAAGCTCCTGCCATTCCCCGCTGTCCAATTTGGCCTGAAACTGCTGGTAGACTTCAGCCATTTGTCCAGCCAGGAGTATGACCAGGACAACAAAAGGAACGATGATGACTGCCGTTACCCCAACACAGGTGAGTAGAGCCGCCCAGGAGCGTCGGCTCTTCAGCCTTTGGCAAGTCCAGTCGAAGACCGGGAAACACAAGGTTGCCAGGACGACGGCCAGACTAATCGGTCGAAGGAAGGGTTGAAAAATCTGGTAGACAAAATAGAGAACAATGAGGGAGAGAAGAAGCAAAGAAATCCGCAGGTACCTGTGCTCTTCCATGAGAAAGATGATACACAGTAAAGGCAGAAATACGAAACGCGATCGGCTGAATACGAAGTACGAGTGTGGCGAAGTGCGAAGAGAAAATGAGGATCTAAAGGCCGCAATTGGAAGTTTGCATTTTCCACTAGGAATGGGTTGATGGAACAGTGCCCGGTTTGCTTTTGCCAGCAATGGGAGCTCTTTACGACAGCCGTCGACCGTGTACTCCCTCGGCCTGAAGAGAGTTGGGAGATTCAACGCTGTCAGGACTGTGGGTTTGGCCTCACCACGCCGGTTCTGAGTGTGGAGAAGATCAAGCAGTATTATCCGTCTACTTATCACGGAGATACGGTTCAAACCATTGAGGCCTTCCTTTCCGGAGAACTGCAGAGAAGCCGTTCCTGGAAGGGGGAGAAGGAAAAGGTTGATCTGGTCCAGCGGTTTGTGGATAAGGGGCGAATCCTGGACGTCGGTTGTGCAGATGGCAAGTTTCTGTGGGCGCTGGACCCTGAAAAATGGGATAGGACAGGAGTCGAATTTGCTGAACAAACGGTTCGGTTGGTGAATAACAAGATCCCGGACCTTACCCTGATTGAGGGAGATCTCTTCTCGGAAAAGCTCCCAGAAAAATCATTTGATGTGATCACGTTCTGGCATGTCCTGGAACATTTGCCTCAAACTCGGGCGGTGCTCGAACGAACCTATAAACTCCTTCGGCCCGGAGGTTGGCTCTTCATTTCCCTGCCCAATTTCGACAGCCTCCAGGCCCGGTTGTTTCAGAGCCACTGGTATGCTTTCGATGATGTGCCCAGACATTTGTACCATTTTGCTCCTCGGCCCCTGGCCCTCTTGCTGAAGGAAAGTGGTCTGAAAGTCTGTAAGCACATGTTCTTTTCACCCAGGGTGAACTTTCACTGTCTCAAGTACAGTCTCATCAACTGGTCCGAAGCACATTTCGGGAGCCGCTTCCCTTACTACGTCTTCAAGCCTCTGCTGATGGTTTTTCCGATACTGGAACGAATCACCGGAAGGTGGGGTATGTTGACGACCATCAGTCGTAGGGACGATTGAAAGTGAAACAACGGAATCCCACAACGTAATATACTTCGGGGGATGGCTGAACCTAAAACTGATGCCCAGTTGGTCAAGGCCACTGTGGAGGGTGATCCCCAGGCTTTTGAGGAAATAGTTGAACGCTATCAGCGGCTGGTTTTCAATATCATCTATCACTATATGGGCCGCCGAAACGAGGTTGAGGACCTGGCCCAGGAGGTATTTTTGAAAGTGTTCCGGGCCTTGGATACCTTCGACGCGACACGACCCCTGAAGTCGTGGATCGGACGGATTACCGCCAACACCTGTCTGGATGAAATCAGAAAGGCGCCCAAGCGCAAGGTTTGGAGCTTTGCCGATCTGGGTGGGGATGAAGAGAGTAAGATCGAATACTTCTATGAGCGTTTCGGTCAGCACAGCGCTCTGACTGAGGAAGATGTCGAGGACTTGTTCGAGCTTCTTGAAAAGCTCATGGAGCGGTTAAATAAGAAGGATAAGATGGCCTTTGTCCTCCGGGAGCTGGAAGGGCTGAGCTATCCTGAAATAGCCAAGGCCCTCCAGAGCAGTGAGCTGGCGGTCAGACTTCGGGTCAGCCGCTCCAAAAAGAGGTTGCAGAAGGATCTCGAAGAGATTCTCTATTCGGGAAAGAAGAGGATCAATGACTAAAGAGCACATTCCTTTCGAGGAACTGGAGTTTGAGGACATACCGGATCCGTCTCACTTGAAGGATTGTGAGGAGTGCCGGAAAAGGTATCAGATATTCAGTTTCCTGGGCTTTCAAGTGAAAGCGGCTCCTCGAATGGATCCCCCTCCGTTTTTTAGCCAGCGAGTAGCACGGTTGGCTGAGGCGCCGATGGTGTCCTTTGCTTCCGTGTTTCAACGGGTGGCACAGCAGCTGATTCCTGTTTTTGTAGCCGTGGTTCTGGTCACCAGTTTCCTGCTCTATAGGGTGACCGAAACGGAACCGGTACTGGAAGAGTATGCGGCAATATTCTTCGAAGAACCGGTACCCGAGGACTTTTCGGTCGAAGACGTCGTGGATTCCCTTGGTGAACTGTCAGTGGAGGGGCTCATTCCTTGAACAGTCGCAGCAAGGCCACATTCCTGGTACTGCTTATTTTTGGAATCGGTGTCTTGTTTGGGGGAACTCTGGTCTTCTTTTGGGCCCAACCTCGGTTCCCGTTTCCTGAAGGCGCACCTGGCCGGAGCCAGGAGGTTCGCAACAATCCGTCTCCAGAGCGCAGCATGAGCCGCTTGTCGGATGCTTTGGATCTGAGCCCATCGCAACGAACAACACTTCGCCAGATTCTTGAGGAAAGTCGCCAGCAGCTTGGTGACATCAACAAGGAATCCAACCAACGGCATCGAGTCGTTCGAAGAGAAACTCTGGAGCGGATTCAAACCATTCTGGAACCGGACCAGATGGAACGATTTGAGGAGTTTCTGGCCCAGCGTGAGCAACGTGGTCAAAGAAGAAGGCAGGGCCCTGGTTCCATGCGCAGAAGAGAGAGACCCCCAGACGGCTCTCCGTAGGTACGAAGTCCGAAGGAATCGGCACCACTTCTCCTTCCTCACTTGTCGCATCCAACAGCTCCTCCTCTTGGCGCAGGCTTGCGTCCCAACGGAGTTCTTCACGATGGGCAGGTGAGTGGGGGCTTCCTCTACACCTTGGGTGACCGTTAAAGAAACGCGCACTAGTGCGTCATGGCGTAGACGATGTAATTGATTCCCAGCTGGAAGGCGAGGTTGGCATATTCACGCGGATAGATTTCGACTTCAGCCCACTCCCAGGCGTCTCCCAGGTCGACGTTGTGATTGATCATCACCATGAGCCGTCCCTTCTCATCGTGAATGCCCTTGTAATGAGCCTCATAGCCCCCTTTTTCCCAGGTTCTCCCGCTGTAAACGAACTGGAGTCCAGGGATTTGGATGAGTTCCTTGATGTCGTAGTAGCAGTGAAAGATAGGGTGGCTGATGTCGAGGTCAACCGGCTCGTATTCCGGGAAGACCTTCTTGATCTGTCGGTAAAAATTCTGCCATTCGTATTCCCCGTGAAAGTCATCCACCACCAGAAATCCTCCTCGGAGCAAGTACTCCCTCAAATGGCTGGCCTCCTGGTCCGATAGATTCATGGTTCCCACTTCAACCGCATACAGAAAAGGGTAATTGAACACTTTAGGGTCGGAGATGAGAAGGGCCTGATGTTCGGTGTTCACAAACCCGAAATCGGTGAGTTTTCTCAGTCCATAGAGGAACTGCTGGTCGGCTTTGGGATAATCGATGGCCCAGGACGAACCTGCCCAGTCGTGTCCGGAATACACCAGCCGCAGGAAGGTGAATTCCGGAGTACCGGGTTTCTCTTGAGGGTCGGGGAAATCGTCAATTCGCGCGCTTGCAAATCCAACAAACAAAATCAGTAACAGAAACCTCGTATACATAGGACTCTACTATTATAACCTGGGTTTGATAGACTCTGGGTTGAGGAGCTAGACTGCGATGGTTGATCGATCCAGATCCTTTTTCCTGATAGGACTCGCCGTTGCTCTTTGCGCCCTCATCCTTTCATTGATCATCGGTCTGCCTCAACCTCCAAAAACGGAAGCGGAGGAGGTCCCCACTCTAGCCGATCGAGAGTTTGAGCGGCTGTCTCTGGAACTGAGCGAAGAACCGGGTTACTTCGACACCGATAATTTGATCTCCAACGAGATTTCCTATCAACAGGTTCTTCCAAAATTGAAGGAGATCACGAGAGCTGGACAGGCCTATTTGGGAGTCGGGCCCGATCAGAACTTCACCTACATCGTGCAGGTCAGACCTGCAACCGCCTTCATCATTGATCTTCGCCGCGACAATCTATTGCAACATCTGTACTTCAAGCAAGTCATCGAGGCTTCAAAGGACCGTTGGCAGTATCTCTCACTGTTGTTTGGCAAG
>JAZFTY010000010.1:0-2256 GCA_036446935.1 Acidobacteriota bacterium
TGTGCCAAAAGGGAAGACGAAATCAGCGTCGTCAAACAGACGATGAGGGTACAAAAAAAGGTTCTGGAGATAACCATGGTTAAGCTTCCTTTCCCGAGCCGGGATGATTCGCAAATTCCCTACTCCGGGGACAAAATCCCGGCCGGTATTTAAGATTATCACATCTCTCTGACCTCACCTTAGCCCGAATAATGCATAAATTCTCTACTGCAGCGACGAAATCATCCGACCTGCCTTCGTTGCGACTCCGTCGGCCTCCTCAACGTACCGTACAGTACGTTTGCGGGGGCCGACCCGCACAGGCGGGTACCCCTCCCGCGCCTCGTCAGGTCGGCGTTTTCGCCGCTTCGTTAACGAGAACCTATGCATAAACCCGGCTAGGAGGAGGTGATGCAGGGACATCGGCGACGACGAGCGACGCAGAGATCGCCCGCAACCCCCATCAGCCCGAAGGGTGGCGGCGGGACGGCATCGATTTCTTTGTCGCGAACTCGACGCCGTCGCGCTCGCCACAAACGTCACCGTATTTATGGAACGGGACACTTAGCTATCGAGGCCTGCCGGGAGGGGTAGGTCGGTTGAGGATTGCGACCTAGTGCCGGTGCAAATCCTTGTGCATGATTCTGCGGGTTTCCTCCAGGCGATCATCGGCCGGCAAATCCACCAGAGACTGGTTCATGGATTCGTCATTCTCGGCTCGAAGCAGGTTGGCGACGTAGTCAATGATACTTTCCGGGAAGATATCATTTCTTTCGTAGAGCCGCCTTTTTTCCAGCAGAATTCGGGAGGATTCGACGCAACTCCCCGGCAAAGTGGCCAGCTTTTTCAGGAGCTTTTCATTTTTAAAAATGTTGCCGGTGACATAGCGCTCCTTGGCAATCTTCAACGACTCGGGATGGGTCAGTCCCCATTCCGCCGCCAGAGTGATGCCTGCCAACAACAAGTGAATAATGGCACTACCATCTGGACTGCGCAGCTCAATCGTCTGTCGATCTACAGATTCCGTTAAACCTGTTTCATCCTGAGGATTAAGCTTGCTGGCCAGATTATTGATCTTCGACCATCCCAACGGCACCCGGATCATGGCACTGCGGTTCAAGTCACTCCAGCAGATGGATGTGGGCGCTTCTTGATTCGGTACAAGTCGGAGGTAAGCTGAAGACACGGTATTCCCGAAAGCGGTAAGGGAATCTGCATAGGTGCATAAGCCACCGATCAGTTTCCTGGCCGGCTCCGAAAGCTCTCCATTCGTACTCGTCATGACATTCTTGCCATCCTGCATCAGTTTCATATGGACATGAAGACCATTGCCGGCGATTCCTTCTTCAAGTTTAGGTGCGAAGGTGGCTACACAGCCATATTTATAGGCGATGTTCCGGATCAACCAGCGGGCCAGGACCAGATTATCCCCTGCTTCTTCTACGGGTGTGGGAAGAAATTCCACTTCGAATTGTTCCGCCTCTTTACCCTTAATTTCCTCCAGATTACTGCGCACACTTTTGACACTCCCGACCTCGCTGTGGGCATACTTCACCGCTCCCGTAATCTGGGCAATGTGATACACCATTTCGTTGAGGATCTCTCCACTCTTCACATAGGGCGCAGAAGCCTGATAGCCATTCTGTTGCGTCGTTGGATAGTTCGGACTACTCGAATTTTGTAGCAGGAAGAATTCCAACTCCCCCAAAGCATAGAGTTCCAGATGGGTGTTCTTCCGAAAGAGCTCATAGGCGTTGTGGAGAATATTGTCCGGTCCAAAAGATGCGCGTTCCCCTTCATGGGTCAGGTAGCGACAGATGAAGTCCAGGCTGTTTGGGTCAAACGGATTCAGGAAGGCAGTACGATAAACAGGGACTACATAGAGGTCCGAGAGGGCCACATCCACCAGTTCCTTGAAGAGAGAGGACCCATCCACTCGCTCCCCTTCCTCCAAAAGAAGTTCCGTCTGATAGCGATTCGTAACCGGTAGCTTTAATTCTTTGAGCTTCCCATCCAGGCCGGTGTAGTGAAAGGTAATCTTCTCAATCTGCTTTTCCTCGATCACTCGGACCAGATCGGCCCGGGTGAGCTCGGTGCGAGGTTTCTCCACAATCGCGCAGACAGGATTGACAAGCGCATAAGATCGATCGTGCGTTGGCTTCTTCATAAGCGACCTTCCCAACTCGGGAAACCCAATAGCGACAGGGTGTTGAACGGCTTTATGGACCCTGCATTTCCATGTTAGAAAACTTTCGTCGCTCAGAGCAAGTGACACAG
>JAZFTY010000011.1:0-4340 GCA_036446935.1 Acidobacteriota bacterium
GCACTGCTACAGCCTGTACCACGTTGATGGGCGGCTGCTCACGATCCATGGTCAGCACCTGACCGTTGTACAACACCATATCGGCGTAGCTCACGATTTCGGGGGGCAGTTCCTGGGCCTGAGAAAACGACAGGAAGGGCCCGAAGAACAGAAAACAAACAGCCGCAGAAATACGGCTTTTATCAGTCATGCTCTAATGCTCCTCGCTTGTAGGGGTCAGCTGGTGGCTGACCCGAACGGACCGGCTGGCATGGCTTTACCAGTGTGGCTCCGCTCTTGCAATCCTGACTGTTCGGGCGAGCCACCGGCTCGCCCCTAAATTAATTGCCAGCGGTCAGTTGTCAGTCCAGCGTCCCATAAGCCAGCTCTCCTCCGATGATGGTGGCCACCACTTTGATCTCCGACAGGTCTTCGTCGGAAACATTGCGGTCCAGGGGATTCTTGTCCAGGACCACCAGATCTGCCAGCTTGCCCGTCTCTATGGACCCCAACTCCTTCTCGCGTATGACGTACTCGGCACCCCAGCGGGTCATCATGAGAAGCCCGTTGCTGCGGTCAATGGCTTCGCCGGGGCCGAATACTCGCCCATCATAGGTTCTTCTGGTCACCAGGGTTTCCAGGTTGAACATAGGCTCTCTCTCCGGGTCAGTGTGGGTATCGGCTCCGTAGGTGACCTTCACACCGGCGTCAATGAGACTCTTGACGGGAAGCACCCACTTGTGGGCGTACTCCTCTCCGTACATCCGACTCACACCCATCGTGTAACTGCCGTAAAAGAGAGGGGGTTGCAGACTCCAGATCATTCCCTGTTCTGCAGATCTCTTGATCACCTCGGGGCTGACCATTATGCCGTGATCCAGAGCGTTCCCCTGAATCGAGCTCTCCTGACCCGCCTGCTCATAAGCATCCAGCATCATCAGGAACGCCTTGTCTCCGAAGGTATGGACACCCGTGACCCGGTATCCATATCGATTGGCCACGACAACAGAATCCGCACCAGGAGTACCCGGGAGCTCCCAAAAACAGACCCCGTCGGGGAAGTAGTCATTGGGTAAGATCTCGCGTTTGGGAACGGAGACACAGGAACTTTCTCCCGAGGCGGGCGAAGCCATTCCATCGCGGCCGTAACCGGGCCCATTTCCATCGGGAATGCCCACCGAGATTCCAATCATCCACATCCGGTCAGTGCCATGGCCTTGAAGGTTGCCAAAGCGCTTGAGAAGCCTTTCCAGGTAGGGATTGTTCCGTCCCATCTCATGGGAGTAAGCGAGGCGCAGGGGCAACTCGTTTCGTCCATCCAGTTGGGCGTAGGCGGAGATCTCGTTTCCCATCAAACGAGTGGACAGGGTGGTGACCCCGATCGCGACCCATTCCTCCAGTTCCTTTTTGAAGAAGGGAGCGAGAACTTCTGGTGGTGTCTGGGGAATAAGCTCTTGATCGATCGTTGTGCCGCCCGCTCCAAAGATTTGGCCCGTGGGAATCCCCTGCTCGTCCCTGGAGATTCCGGGTAGCGTACCCCCATAGGTCTCCTCGATGATCTCCAGCATCTTGGAATTGGCGACGCCCCACATGGCATTCCCAATGCGGATGTAGACTGGGTTGTCCGGCACCACCTCATCCAGATTGTAGCGGTTCATTTCCTCTCGAACGACCGGGTTGGAGCGACTGCTCGTATAGATCATCTCTCCAGGCGAGAGACTCTTAGCCACCAGGGCGAAATCGGCTAACGCTGTCTCCTTGGTCTCCCACCGCACCCTGGCAAATCGGACGTTGTTCTCTTCGAAAGCCTTCAATAAAGCAGGGTCATACTCATCCGCATAATGCCTCAAGGCATAGCTGTTGGGATGAGAGTGAGTGTCTATAACACCGGGGATGACGGCCCTTCCCCTTAGGTTCACACGGGTCGTCTCGGGTCCGGCCAGCCTCAGGATCCGATCATCCTCTCCTACCGCCAGAATTCGACCCTCCCGCACTGCTACAGCCTGTACCACGTTGATGGGCGGCTGCTCACGATCCATGGTCAGCACCTGACCGTTGTACAACACCATATCGGCGTAGCTCACGATTTCTGGGGGCAGTTCCTGGGCCTGGGCAAACGACAGGAAGAGTCCGAAAATCAGTAGAGAATTCAGTGATTTCTTATTCATGGAATCATTCTCCTCCCCTGTAGAGGTCACTCTTGTCCGTTGTCCGTTGTCTGTTGCCTGTTGTCTGTTGTCTGTTGTCTGTTGTCAGCTGTCAGTCATCAGCTGCCAGCGTCCCGTACGCCACCTCTCCTCCAATAACAGTCGCCACCACCTTGATCTCCGAAAGGTCCTCGTCCCGAATCCGGTTATCCAGAGGATTTTGATCCAGGACCACCAGATCTGCGAACTTGCCAGGTTCCAGAGAGCCCACCTTATCTTCGCGCAGGACATAATCGGCGCCCCAGCGAGTCATCATGAGAAGAGCGCTGGCCCGGTCGATTCTCTCCCTCGGGCCAAACACCCGACCATCACGAGTGACTCTCGTCACCAGGACTTCCAGGTTAAACATGGGCTGCCGTTCAGGATCACTGTGAAGGTCCGCTCCATAGGTGACTCTCATGCCGGCGTCCATGAGACTCTTCACCGGCATCACCCATTGATGAGCGTATTCTTCGCCAAACACCTTACTCACGCCGGGAGCGCTACGACCCCAGAACTGGGGAGGCTGCAAACTCCAGATGACGTCCTGTTTGGCTGCTGCCGCGATGACCTCGGGGCTGACCAGGCTGCCATGGTCCAGGGCAAAACGCCGACCCTGGACCGGATTTTCCAGGCTGGCCTCTTCGTAGGCATCCAGAATCCTCAAAAATCCTTCGTCTCCGAAAGTGTGGGTGCCTGTGATTCTGTACCCGTATCGGTTGGCCGTGAGAATGGCACCTGCACCGGGGTCACCGGGCAGATCCCAATTGCAGAATCCCTCAGGAAAGTGGTAGTCATTGGCGATGCGGGTACGCTTCTCGATGCTCGTGCAGGTGGCTCCCGACCAGCTGGCTCCCCCGGTGGCCGTAGGATCGCCTGGCGGACCATTTCCGTCGGGAATTCCAATGGAGATGCCGATCATCCACATCCAGTCGGTTCCATGCCCCTGTAGATTTCCGAAACGTTTCAGGTCCCTTTCCAGGAAAGGATTCCCGCGGCCGATCTCGTGTGAGTAGCCCAGCCGAAGCGGCAACTCGCCCTCTCGATCCAATTGAGCGTATGCGCTGACTTCATTTCCGCTCAGGCGCGTGGACAAGGTGGTGACCCCGATAGCCACCCACTCTTCCAGTTCCTTCTTAAAGACAGGGACCAGAATTTCTGGCGGCATGGGGGGGATGACCTCCTGGTCGATCACCGTTCCTCCGGCGCCCCAGATCCGCCCATCCGGGACCCCTTGCTCGTCGGTCAGAAAGCCGGGCAGCCGGTTGCCGTAGCGTTCCTGGATGATCTCCAGCATCTTGCTGTTATAGAGTCCCCGGGTGGCATTTCCAATCATGACGTAGAGGGGATTGTTGGGGACCACCTCGTCCAGGTCGTAGCGGGTGAGCTGCTCCATCACCACCGGGTTCCCGAAGGTTCTGGAGTAAATCCAGTAGCCAGGAGGCGTGCCTTCGGCCACCCTCTTTAAATCAGACAATGCGGTCTCTTTCGCTTCCCAGCGGATCTTGGGAAAACGGACCTGG
Organism: Acidobacteriota bacterium; assembly: GCA_036446935.1. GTDB lineage: Bacteria > Acidobacteriota > UBA6911 > RPQK01 > JADFOI01 > JADFOI01. The sequence continues at coordinate 3,689 of JAZFTY010000011.1, forward strand.
TTTTCCTCCAAAAATTTGACGTAGGCTGGGGCTACCTCACTGTTGTAGTGACTCACCGCATAGCTATTGGGATGGGAATGGGTGTCCACAACGCCGGGAATGACCGCCTTCCCATCGAGGTTGACCCGGACGGTGTTGGGTCCCGCCATCTGCAAAATTCGATCATCTTCACCCACGGCAAGAATCAGGCCGTCTCGGATCGCCACCGCCTGGGTTACCGCAATGGGAGGCTGGTCACGGTCCATGGCCAGGACCTGACCGTTGTACAAAATCATGTCCGCATATCTCAGGATTTCCGGAGGTAGGTCCTGAGCCCTGGCAACCCCAAAGAAGGGCCCGAAGATGAGCAGACTCATCAGACAAGTTATAGAGAACGGTAATGAGATACGCTTCCTGTCAGTCATGGTGTAATGCCTCTCCCTTAAAAATTTGAGAACTTGCCCGTGATTATGAAGTGCTCAAGGCATAGAAGCAACCGCTAATCGATGGTCTGGAAACCGACATGAAATCGATCTTTCCATGATTTTCCCTTGAGAGTGAAAGCAAAAAACCTGATAATTAGAGACAGACGTTTGCCTGCCCAGAAAATGATTATGTCCGAAAGGAGCACCTGTTTATGGCTCAATCAATAACTCTCAAAATCAACGGCCAA
>JAZFTY010000012.1:0-2922 GCA_036446935.1 Acidobacteriota bacterium
CCCCAGGATGGACGCATCAAGATCAAGGTCCTGGGAAGGGACATCGACCTTCGGGTTTCCACGCTTCCCACCATGTATGGAGAAAGCGTGGTCATGCGCATCCTGGACAAGAGCAATACCCAGATCTACGATTTGAAGAAACTCGGCTTTTCCTCTCGGATGCACGAGCAGTTCCAGGATTTGATCTCGCGGCCTCACGGAATCATCCTGGTCACAGGCCCTACCGGAAGCGGAAAAACAACCACCCTCTATGCTGCTCTCACCCAGATCAATCAGCCGGATAAGAAAATCATTACCATTGAAGATCCGGTCGAGTACCAGATCAACGGTATCAATCAAATTCACGTGAATCCTAAGATCGGGCTGACTTTCGCAGTCGGTCTTCGCTCCATCGTGCGCCAGGACCCGGATGTGATCATGGTCGGAGAGATGCGCGACCTGGAAACGGCAGAGATTGGTATCCGAGCCGCCCTGACCGGGCACGTGGTTTTTAGCACACTCCACACCAACGATGCCCCCAGTGCCATTGCCCGACTGGTGGATATGGGGGCCGAGGACTACCTGCTGGCTTCTTCCATACTGGGAGTTCTGGCCCAGCGTCTGATCCGGGTCATCTGTACTCACTGTAAGGAAGAGCAGCCGCTGGAGAAAAGTGTCCTGGAGGAAATCGGATTCCCGCTGGATGCAAAGACCAGACTTTATCAGGGAAAGGGGTGCAAAGAATGCGGACAGACGGGTTTTCAAGGACGGGTGGCTATTTTTGAGTTGATGTTGATGGATGAGGAGATTCGCCGCCTAACCATTGCCAACGCAGATGCTTTGGAACTGACCAAGGCGGCTATTAAGGCGGGCATGATCACTTTGAGAGACGATGGGTTTGAGAAGGTCAAGGAGGGTATCACAACGATTTCGGAGGTTCTGAGAGTCACGCAGGAGCTTTAGGGAAATGGCTTTCTTTCGATACAAGGCAGTAACGCCTGATGGAAAAGTGGTTGAGGGAACCCTGGAGGCGTCCGACCAGGAGGCGGTCCTGGCCCGGCTGCAAGAGCAGGGACAGTTGCCCATCAAGGTATTTTCCGGTGAGGACACTGGAGGCTTACTGAGTCGAGAGATTCGACTTCCCTGGCAACGAAAGAAGGTTCCTCAAAAAGACCTGCTGATCTTCACCCAGGAGCTTTCGACTCTGGTGAAGGCTGGGCTAACCCTGGATCGTAGCCTGAGCGTTCTCTCTGATTTGACGGAAAATGCCTACCTCGCTGAGGTAGTCGGCGAGCTTCTCAGAGAGATCAAAGGGGGCAAAGCCCTGTCCGAAGCACTCAGCACCCATCCTCAGGTCTTCCCCAAGGTCTACGTCAATATGGTCAGAGCGGGAGAGGTGGGAGGCGCTCTGGACCAGATATTGGAGCGCCTGGAGGAATATCTTGAAGGCGCAGATGAGCTTCGCAGTTATCTGATTTCCTCAATGATCTATCCTTGTATTCTGGTTGTGGTTGCGATCGGTTCCATCATCATTATGATGACCGTTGTCATCCCGCAGTTTGCCGATATCTTCGAAAATGCGGGTGCCCCGGTTCCCCTTCCCATGAAGGTGCTGCTGGTATTGAGCGGATTTCTGACCGGTTTCTGGTGGTTGATTCTGCTGGTGATAGGGGGCGGCGCGTATTGGATTTACAGCCGTCTCAAGACCGAGGAAGGACGTTTGAATTGGGACCGGCAGTTGTTGAAGCTGCCGGTTGTCGGATCTGTTCTTCAAAAGCTTGAGGTGAGCCGCTTTAGCCGTACCCTGGGGACTTTGCTTCAAAGTTCCGTTCCCCTGATTCAGTCCATCAATCTGGTCAAGGAAATCGTGGAGAATCAGGCCATTGCCTCCACCATGGAATCCATCAAGTCGGGGGTCAAAAAAGGGGAGGGATTGACAAGGCCCATTCGGAAAGCCGAAATCTTTCCACCCTTTGCCTTGCATCTGCTTGCAGTTGGAGAGGAAACGGGAAGGCTGGATGACATGCTGCTGCAGATTGCGGACTCCTATGATCGGGATCTGAAAAGATCCCTCCAGCGGCTGGTGGCCATGCTTGAGCCGGCAATTATTCTGGTCATGGGACTCATTATCGGAGTCATGGTTGTGTCCATGCTGTACTCGATTTTCAGTATCAACGACGTGCCGCTGTAGGGGGAGAAGAGAAACAGAGAGGGTGAGAATGGAAGAGAAGGAAAGATCGAAAGAGAGAAACGAAAAGGGGCATTCGGGGACTGTCCTATTGGGACTGTCCCAAGAATTCTCCCTCAATTCAAAGGGTTTTACCCTGATTGAACTCATCGTCGTACTGGTCATTCTTGGGCTGTTAGCGGGAGTGGTTGGACCGAGACTGTGGAACCGCGTGGGACAGAGCAAAGCTCAGGTGGCCAAGCTGCAGATCGAACGACTGGGCAGCGCACTGGCCCTGTTTCGTTTTGATGTGGGTCACTATCCCACTTCAGGTCAAGGCTTGCAGGCACTGGTGGAAGACCAGGGAATTCAAAATTGGAGCGGTCCCTACCTGGAAAAGAAAAATGTTCCCAAGGATACGTGGGGCCGTGACTATCAGTACCGCGCACCCGGTGAGAACGGGGACTATGACCTTTGGAGTTTTGGCGCCGATGGGATGGAAGGAGGCGATGGCGATGATGCGGACATTAAGTCCTGGGAGTAGAGAATTTGAGGACTGTCCTGCAAATTCTCCGATTTTTGGGACTGTCCCCAAAAACCTTGCCAAATTCCTTGGCAGTGAGGCTGGTTTAAAGAAGGGCTTCAGCCTCCTGGAGTTGATCGTGGTCTTGATGTTGGTCGCTCTGGCAGCCGGCGTTGTCATGCCTTCCTTTTCCAGAGGATGGAGGGGCCTGGAGATGGAGACCGCCGGGCGCGATTTAATGACACGAATGAGA
>JAZFTY010000013.1:0-3356 GCA_036446935.1 Acidobacteriota bacterium
GAGCTCGCAGTAGCAAAAGCCGAGCAAGAACGAGGTGACGCCTTGGCCAAAAAAGAGCAAGCGGAAGGTGAAGCCGCGAAATCGAAAAAGGAAAAAGAGCTCGCAGTAGCAAAAGCCGATCAGGAACGAGTTGACGCATGGGTCAAAAAAGAGCAAGCGGAAGGTGAAACCGCGAAATTGAAGAAGGAAAAAGAGCTCGCATTAGCAACAGCCGAACAAAAACAAGTTGACGCCTTGGCCAAACAGGAAGCAAAACTCGATAAACAAAGAGAACTGGAGGTGGCCAAGACAGAGCAGAAGCTCAATGAGCAAGCCGAACGTGAAGCCGCGAAATTGACAAAAGAAAAAGAGCTCGCCTTAGAAAAATCTGATCATGACCATCAAGGCGACCTAGCCGCTCAGAAGTCTGCGCTTGAAAAAGAAAGTGCAAAAGCCCTGTCAGCGAAGGAGAAGGTCTTCTCCAAAAAACTGGCCCTTCAAAAAAGATTATTAGCTGAAGTAGCGGAAGAGTTGGAATAGGAAACTTCCTTTTTCGGGCTGATGGTAATGTCAGGGAGAAAAGAGGTCAAGGAGCGGTTGTGAGGGGTGGAAATGCAAATCGCCAGAGACTAAGTCGCTTTTTCCCACCTCATCCGCACATCCACCATCAGTGCCATGCTACTCTCGAACTCCACAATGGCCCTGGGCGGGATAGGTTCGAACTGTAGGTAATTTCTCCAAAATGCTCCAAATCCCTCTCAAAGCTCCCCAAAAGCTCTAAAACCCTCATTCCTTGTCAGCTTTTCATCCGAATTCGTCCTGTCGGCTGACGCAGCTTGCGTTCGATGATAAGCTCAAGCTAGTGCGGATTATGCATAAATTCTCTACTGCAGCGACAAAATCATCCGGCGTGCGTTGCGCACCGCCCGTGTTGCGCTCGGTCGGCCTCCTCAACGTACCATACAGTACGTTTGCGGGGGCCTCTGACCCGCAAGCGGGTACCCCCGCCCTCGTCAGGTCGGCGCTTTCGTCGCTTCGTGACAAGAACCTATGCATAAACCGGGCTAGTGCGGAGTTTTTTCCCAGACGCAAAGGATGAGATTCTTGTTTTACAGCAGCCAGCATTCTTTCCACTCCCTAAAAAAAGAGGGAAACTTCCTGATGATCTGATCTTTCAATGGAACGGGACGCTGGATGTTGGATTGTTGGAGAAAACACTCAGAGAGATAAAGGTTGGCAAGATCCTTAAAGATGAAGAGGGGGGCGAAAATGAAGACAGTTCGAAATGGAAAAGGAATTCACAGATTACTGCTTCTTGGATTGTTTCTCACCGGATCAGCAGCTGTAGTGGACCATCCCCATTTTGGTAAGACGGTCACCGCGAGTCTGCCGGGACCCGTCGAACTGAGCGTGCGCTATTCGACGGTGCCTGCCCAGGAGATGGACACGGAAGGTGCTCCGCTCGGGAAGTTTCTCAACCCGCGGGCACCGATTCTGCAATTGTCGGAAACCGTCAGCTCGGGATCCACAGAGATCCCCAGCGGAAGTTACACCATCGGTCTCATTAAAAAAGGGTCAGGCGATTGGACCCTGGCCTTGCATCCTGGCCGACTGCGTCAGAAGGAAGTTGCGGTGACGCCAACGATCATACTGCTCAACACCCTGTCCTCTCGTACCAGTGGTAGAGCCGACCACCTGGTGATGGACTTCAATCCAGGGACGGGGAGGTTTGAGGGTAAAGTGGTGCTCACCCTTCATTGGGGCACCCTCTTTTTGGCGGCGGAGATCGGAGAGTGAAGCTCATGAGAGAAAGACAAAAAGAAAAGTGGTTCATGAAGACCTGCATGGTGGCTTGGCTCGGCATGGGCCTGGGGTCGATGCTGATGGGGCAAGCTCCAGCCAGCGGCAACCAGGAGCTTCGACTGGACCTGATTCAACTTCCACCAGGATTTCAGATCAACGTCTATGCGCGGGGCGTCTCCGGTGCTCGCTCCATGACGCGGGGTTCCGAGGGTACCCTGTTTGTGGGTTCCCGCGGTGACGGTGCCGTGTACGCTGTTCTGGATCGGGACGGAGACCAGCAGGCGGAGGAGGTTCTCACCCTGCTCACCGAATTGAACACCCCCAACGGGGTCGCTTTTCGGGATGGAGATCTTTACGTCGCTGAGACCCATCGTGTGTGGCGTTACCGGGACATCGAATCTCATCTCCGAAGTCCCCCCCAGCCCGAGCTCATCCTGGACAACCTGCCCAAGGATCGGCGTCACGGTTGGAGATTTATTGCCTTTGGACCCGACGGTTGGCTCTATGTTCCGGTTGGAGCACCCTGTAACGCCTGCCGGCCGGCAGACGAGCGCTATGCCTCCATGCTGCGCATGAGGCCCGACGGAACGGGGCTGGAAATTTTTGCCCGCGGTATTCGAAACACGGTGGGTTTTGACTGGCGTCCGGAAACCGAGGAACTCTGGTTTACCGATAATGGCCGCGACTGGTTGGGGGATGATCGCCCACCGGATGAGCTCAACCGCGCCACTGGTGCCGGACTCCACTTTGGTTATCCTTACTGCCATGGAGGGGACATTCCCGATCCCGAATTTGGCCAGGAGCGGGGCTGCCAGGAATTTACTCCTCCCGCCCGCAACCTGGGTCCCCATGTGGCCGCCATCGGCATGCGTTTTTACACCGGTGACATGTTTCCCGAGGAGTATCGGAATCAAATCCTCATTGCCGAACACGGTTCCTGGAATCGAGCTGAACCTTTGGGTTATCGGCTCAGCCTGGTTCGTCAGGAGAAGGGGCAGGTGACGGCTTATGAAGTGTTCGCAGAAGGGTGGCTGCAGGGCGGCAGCCCCTGGGGCCGGCCCGTGGATCTGCTGGTGATGCCCGATGGTGCCCTGCTGGTTTCCGACAACCAGGCCAGCGTCATTTACCGGATTACCTACCAGCCCTGACTGTAGGGGGCAGCCGGTGGCTGACCCGAACCGCATGTGAGGCACATCTTTACCAGTGTGGCTTCGGCCCGGCTTCAGTTACCAGCCAGAGGCTTCCCGATGTGCTCTATATCAGCATCTTCAAAGGTGTAAGCGGGCCCCACGGGCTCGACACCAAAATCCCTGGCCAGGGACTCCTGGAGCACGATGACTTTTCCACCCACCATGGTCATCAAGGGGCGAATTTTCAAGATGTCATCGACCGGAACCGTCAAGTAGTCTCGGTCGGTAATCAGCAGATCGGCAAATTTTCCCACTTCCAGGGTACCGAGCTCATCCGGCTTTGTGACGTACTCGGCTGCCCATGAGGTCCACATCTTTAGGGCGTGCACCCGGTCAATCCGTTCCTCCGGCTGCCAGACTTGCCCATCGAACTTGCGGGTGATG
>JAZFTY010000014.1:0-4010 GCA_036446935.1 Acidobacteriota bacterium
CTCACTCCGTTCGGACGACCTTCATTTGCACGTCCCTCTCCAATTCAAATCTGAAGAGCTGTTCAATCCCAAACTCGACTTCTTCTCCGGAGGTTGCTAAAACCGCTCCGGTTCCGGCACCAGCGCCCACGGCTGTCCCAATTGCAGCACCTTTCTTTCCCCCGGCAATGGCTCCGATTAACGCCCCAACGCCTGTCGCGATTCCGATCTTCTTGGCATCCTCTTTCACGGTACCCTCAGCTTCGTAGCTGAGAATATTTGACTTCAGGGAGTACTCTTCATCCCCAACAACAATCTTCTGGAGATCCATCCCCAGCTGGGCTAGTCCTTCCACTTTTCCGGACTTCTTCACGTGTGTCAGGCGTCCAATCACACGACTCGCCTCTGGTGCCAACAGCTTGCCGTCAACGATCAAGTCTTCTTCAAGCTGCATCTCGAAGCTCTCTCCGGCCTGGTTTGTTTTCGTACTTAGAGACTCTTGTAATCGAACCTCTAATACCGTACCTCCGGGAACTACTGCGGTAGTAGGTGGCGGAGGTGGAGGTGGAGGTGCGGGCTCAAAGACAGCCCGCTGTTTCTCCGGATGGTCATACACCGGATTGCTGGCCTTGGCGACCTGGTTGTCCGCTGAGCTGCTCACCGGATCATCAATCGCCGATGCGATCTGCTCCTGAGGCGGGGTGCTTGCTTGATCTCCGGCTCCAGCCCGGTCCTTTTCTTCAAAGGTACGCTGTGCCTCGATCATCTTTCCAACATATTTTCCAAGGGGGAGTTGTCCCTCTTCCAGTTCAGGTGCCATCCGTGCACCATAGGAGTTCAATAACTGCACCTCCTCGTAGGTCAATTCCTTCTTCACCTGCTCGGAGATCTCAGCTTGGTTGTCTTCGGTAACTACGGTATCTTTCAAGCCGCTCGCACAGGCCACTAAGCCAACCAAGAGGACGAAGGAGCCCAATCCTGTCTGTTTCCTCAGATTACAAATTGTCCACATCACTTCATGCTCCTTTCTAAAATTATCGGGCAGTGACTACTGCTAAGTCTTCTGTCTTTGTTCTCCGCTTGCTCAATCGTTTCGACCTTGTAAACCTATGATTATATCCTAACGGATCGCGATAACGACGGGGTGAACAACCGGTGGCTCAATGACTGTATTCGGTCGCGCCGCTGACGGAGTCGGTCTTCACGGAAGTAAATTCCTGCCTGGCCATGACGAATCCGGCCGAGTTGCGCGCCTCTGCCGCCCACCGTCCAGCGGAGCCTGAGTGCAGGGTTCTGCGGCTTTGGGTACGCCAGTGAGGACCTCCAAGGATCAGCTCGACTGAACCCACCTCTCGGTTTTCGTAGAGCCAGGTGTGCCGGATGGGTTCTCCGGCTTCTCCGCCAAGCACCCGTGTCCAAAACCAAACCTCGGTGCCTTCTTCGAAGTGCTCGGCCGGGTTCTCGAGTTGATGATGGACGATGCGTGTTCCCACACCGAAATCCGCAATCGATAGTCGATCCTCACCCCTGACCGCGATCATGGTCTCGCCCTGTGTTCGCTGGCGGAGCACGCTCAACTCAAGCACCGTTGGGCCTGCCTCCGGTTGACGAGCTTCGCCTCGACCTTCGGAGGGCTCTAGCTCGAACACGGGGGCCGGGATCTTCGTAATAATAGTGGCTTCCAGCGGACCGCCCCGGAAGTAGGCCCACCCCAGGATCCCCACGAGAATCACGGCGAAGGGAACCAGAAGCCAGGTTCTCCGCCACGATCTGAGGCGCATTCCCATCGACCTGTCTGCGACCTCCGGATGGGACGGGACCAGCGGCTGTGACACCTCCGAGTTGTGCTCCGAGGCCTCTGGCTCCTGGGTTTGCTGGGCAAGCGCATAGGCCTTGAGCAAGGGCTCGGGATCCAGACCGATGAACCGCGCGTAGGCCCGGACGTAGCCTCTGTTGTACAGACCTCCAGGGAGATTCGCGAAATCGTTGTCCTCGAGCAGCTTGAAGCAGTGCTGGGAGATCTTGGTCGACTCGGACATCTCTTGGAGTGTGATGTTGCAGTTTTCACGTTCCCGCCTGAGTCTCTCGCCAAAGGTGGACATCAAGACATGCTCGTCCTCCTTTACCCTCTCGCGGCGGTCAGCTCTAAGATTTCTCTCATCCATCATCGACTCCTTTATCTGGGATATTGCCCAGAGGGTGAAGATTCGGGTTCAAGGTTCTCATCTTCTGTTTTTTCCCACATGCTGACATGCTCCTTCTTGGGGAAACAAGTCTAGTTGATCAGCTCGAGATTTTTTTGTGATGCTGATCACACGGTGGGGCTCATCATGTTCTGATGGAAGCGTAGCAGTTCACCCGGGACCCCCGGGGGGGCATGTATCTGGATAACCTGTACCGCAAGGGAGAGGCCGATCTTGGGGTGGCAGCTAGGGCTCTATCAAATTCATCCGCAGCAGCAGGTCTTGGAAGCGAGAGTCGTCGCAGATAGAGGCCGGTTGTGGCGATGCTGACATAGGTCTAGTAGCTTCTGCACTACCTCCAGATCCGCATCCTGGTTGAGCATATGCGTGACACAGCTGCGTCGCAGCTTGTGGGGATAGACATGCAGGCCAGCTTGCTCGCCATACTTGCACACCAGCTCACTTTTTATCGGGCTGAGACGAAAGGCAAGCCCGTTGTTGCCAACCTCCTCGGCATGTATTAATATGGCCAGCTTTTGTACGATTATGAAGAAAACCAAGAGCAGCAAGAAAATACTCTCTAAACAGCTGCTCAGCCTCAAGAAGAAAACTTCCTGGAGCTGGGAGAAGATGTGCCGTGAGTTCCATCGCGTGATGGCTTACGAGGGTCCGTCGCACACCACCCTCTTCAGGTACGCCACCGGAAAAACTAAGCGGCCAAATGTCCTAGTCGAGCACTACGTACAACAGGCTATCGACAAGGTAAACGCCGAGCTAAGCCAGCAGTAAAACCGAAAAATGGGCATCCTTACACGGATTAAACACAGCCTCCTCGCCAAACAGGGGGCATTTGAAATTAGCAGTGACAATGGCTTGATTGGCATCTATGCCCTTCGCAGGGCTAGGGGTGAAGGGGGAAAGCCAGACGCAAAGTTGGGAGCACTGCTGGCTGGCAGCGCCCAGAGGCTGAAAGAGAAGCAGAAATTGGCTAAGCTGGAGAGCAGTGCAGACAGCTAAGCAATCAGTCTTGCTATCCCCCTAGTCAGCTCAGCAAAGCGAAATCGACAATCGCCAGAGTCCCGTTCCTCGCCTGTCCAGGTGGGGGGAGGCTCGCATGCACGCCCTTAAACTGGCTTAGGGACTCCTGCCCAGCAAGAAATCATTTCTAGAAATTCGCGAGGCGGGCTACACTGCAGTGACTTCAACCTAACCCAATGAGCGGTCCAGTTGTTACACGGCTTTTCTGAGATGCTCGGGCGAAAGGTGTGAATAGCGTGCCGTCATTGCCGGTGAGACGGCTACCTGGCTGTGATTTCTGCACCCTATACGCACCCTGGGCTTTTTGATCAGGTCCTGGGTGCTGTCTAGTTCCTGGATAACATATTGAAATTAAAGGGGTTGGTTTGGTGGAGACGAAGGGATTCGAACCCTCGACCTCCTGAGTGCGAGTCAGGCGCTCTTCCGAGCTGAGCTACGTCCCCATCCGAGAGAGGGCTATTGTACCATCGCGGATCGACGAATGTTGACCTCTTCGTCATGTTGGCAGGAAGCGGTTTGCGGTCTGTAGTCTGTTGTTTGTTCCGGCAAGCAGAGATGTAAGCCGAGTTCTGTAACCCTTTGCAGGGCGGTGATCATTCGTCTAGGAATTGGGTCGCCCCAATCCTCAAGCGGCTCACCCGCTCCGCTTCCACCGAATGAACGGTGGAAGAACCGGGCCAGGTTGCAACGGAGCCTATTTGGCCTTGCACCGCGTGGGGTTTACCGTGCCCTCGATGTCACCATCGAAGCGGTGGGCTCTTACCCCACCTTTTCACCCTTACCTGAGAAGTCTCAGGCGGTATATTTTCT
>JAZFTY010000015.1:0-4670 GCA_036446935.1 Acidobacteriota bacterium
ACCATCGAATCCCTGGTTGAGCCGAAAAGCGAGGAACTCTCACCGCAAGAACCGTCCTCCGAGTCACAGGTCAAGCTAGCCAAGCTGGATCCGCTACCCAAATATCTGCTTGAGATCGGCCGATTTGAACCCCTCACGGCCGAGGAGGAAGAGCGATTGGCGCTGCTTTACAGCGAGCACGATGACCAGGAAGCGGCCTACCGCCTCATCACCTCTAACCTTCGAGTGGTGGTCCAAATCGCCAGACTCTACAACCGAGTCTATACCAACATTATGGACCTCATACAGGAGGGCAACATCGGTCTGATGGAAGCCGTGAAGCGCTTTGATCCTTATCACGGTGCGCGCTTGCCGACCTATGCCAGTTGGTGGATCAAGGCCTATATCATCAAGTACATCCTGGATAATTTTCGAATCGTACGTGTGGGCACCACCAACGAAAGGCGCAAGCTACTGTTCAATTTACGCAAGGAGAAAGAGAAGCTTCGCTTACAGGGAATCGAACCGACTCCCGCTTTGATTGCTAAACGATTGAAAGTCCGCCCCGAAGAGGTGGTCGCGGTAGAACAGGCCATTGAATCCAGCGACTTGAGTCTGAACGCCTATGTCGATGACAGTCAGTCTGTTCAATACATCGACACGTTGAAGGCAAATGAGGATGCGGTCGACGAGCAACTGGCTCGAAAGGAACTGAAAAACCTGTTCAATCGAGAGATCAAAGAATTCTCTCGAACTTTGCGGGAACGGGAAAAGACTATCCTGCACGAACGCCTCATCGCTGATACGCCGAGAACCCTACAGAACATCGCAGAACAGTTCGAGGTCAGCCGGGAGGCCATCCGGTTGAGTGAAAAAGCTTTAATCACAAAGATCAAAGAACATATGCAGGAGACCTTCAAGGACATTACCGACTTCGAATTAGCAACTTCTCTCTAAAGAATCAACATCGCATCTCCATAGCTGTAAAAGCGATATTCCCGCTCTACTGCCTCTCTGTAGCACTTCTGGATCAGATCCTTTCCCGCAAAGGCCGAGACCAGGAGCAGAAGGGTCGATCTGGGGAGATGAAAGTTGGTGATCAGTCCCTGGATCAGGCCAAAATCAAATCCCGGGCGAATAAAAAGATCGGTCCAGCCCTCACCCGGTACAATTCGACGATGCTCGAAAAAGACATGTTCCAGGACACGCGTCGTGGTTGTTCCGACCGCGATCAGGCAGCCGCCACTGCTCTGCTGCTCTGCTATTCGGGTGGCCGCCTCTGAATCGATCTCATAGTATTCAGCGTCCATCTGATGTTCTTCCACGGTTTCCACCGAAACCGGTCTGAAGGTTCCGTAACCCACGCGCAGGGTAATCTTGCAGTGGGAGAGCTGGTCCAGCAATTCCGGTGTAAAGTGTAATCCCGCCGTTGGAGCTGCCACCGACCCGGGAACTGAGGCGAAGACGGTTTGATAACGCTCCCGATCCTCTGGGGTGGAGGGACGAGCAATATAAGGGGGAAGCGGGGTCTGGCCTACTTTTTCGATCCAGTGCCAGAAATCCCCGGAATATTCAAAGCGGAGCCGGCGTACCGCTGAAGGGGAACTCTCGAGCACGCTGGCTTCGAATTGATCCGGTCGGAACACCAGGCGAGTGCCAGGCTTCGCCTTTTTACCTGGCCTCACCAACACTTCCCACACATCCCCTTCCACAGGACCCAGCAAAAACACTTCGATCTTCTCCTGACGGTCCACCCGATGAGCATGGAGCCGAGCCGGAATCACTCGAGTGTTGTTCAGGACGAGCAGATCACTGGATGAAAGGAAGCGCGGCAGATCTCGAAACCGATGGTGCTCGAAGCTTTGGGTTGCCCGATCCACGACCATCAACCGAGACTGATCGCGATGCACACTCGGATACTGGGCGATCAACTCTGGGGGCAGAGGATAGTCAAAATCAGAGATTTTCACAGAAGGTATTCTAGCCTATAGGAATCTCTCTCGCTCCGTCGGAGCCGCAGGCTTTAGCCTGCGGGCCCGTGGGCTGAAGCCCACGGCTCTGCTTTCGGGAAGCAGCAGCAATATGTGACAATACTTCTTTTTTGCCGCAATGAAGGTGCACAAATCCATTCTGACTCTTGCCGCTGGCCATTTTCTTGTTGACGCCTACGCCGGCATGTTGGGCGCTTTTCTTCCCTTTCTTCGCGACGAACTCAATCTCTCATTGACTCAGGCAGGCATCCTGGGTGGGGCCCTGGTCTTTTCCAGCTCTCTGATGCAACCTCTGTATGGTTATCTGGCAGACCGCCTTCGCCACAAGGTGTTTGCCGCAATGGGGCCGGCAGTGGCCGGTGTTTTTATCTGTTCCCTGGGAATCGCTCCCGGCTTCATTACCCTGTTGTTCCTGGTCGTCCTGGGAGGCGTTGGAATCGCCGCTTTTCATCCCCAGGGGGCGGCCGTTACGGCTGAAGTGGGAGTCCAACGTCGTGGCTATCAGATGGCGGTGTTCATTACCGGTGGAATGATCGGGTATGCGATGGGTCCCATTTACATTACCAGTGTCATTACCCTGGCGGGTCTCAACAACAGCTACTGGGCGGCCCTGCCCGGGCTGTTGATGAGTGCCTACCTTTTAAAATATGGACCCTCACCGCAAGAAGTGGAAAAGAAGATCAGGGGAACTCACCTCAAAGAACGCCTCAAGGAAAACCGTCGGCTGCTTTTGATCCACTATTCTCTGGTGGTCGTTCGCTCGATCAACCACATCGTGTTTGTGGCCTTTATTCCCTTGTACCTGACCCAGCGAGGCCACAGTGCAATGGAGGCAGCTCTGGGCCTGACCCTTTTTCTGTTGGCCGGGGCCATCTCGGGACTCTGGGGTGGAATTCTGGCGGATCGCTTCGGAGGTAAGCGGGTTCTGATTGTGTCCATGATCGGATATGCTCCACTAGCACTGGCGTTCCTGTTGACTACCGGTCCGATTTCAACGCTCCTGTGCATCCTGGCAGGAGCATTTCTTCTTCTCTCCAATCCGGTCAATGTGGTGATGGCCCAGAGGCTGATTCCAGAGGCGGCCAGTACCGTGGCTTCATTGATGATGGGTTTCGCCTGGGGGGTTTCGGGATTTATTCTCCCCTCGGTGGGAATCCTCAGCGACGTCTATGGGCTTCAGACCATACTATTGTGTGTCGTTCTTCTGACCTCACCCGGGGTGTTGCCCGCTTTTTTGTTACCCTCACCAGAAGAACCGAGCAGCGCGCTTCGCTAGCGTTCCAGGTTTCAAGTTTGAATTTGGGATTTGTTTGGGATTTGTTTGGGATTTGAAATTTCCGCTGACGGCTGTAAGCCCGTCAGCGGTCTGTTCTTCAAAAGTGGAACATCACGCCACCGGAGATCTCATGGGTTTTGGCGTTCTCGTCCACAACGCCATAGATGATCATGCGCCTATAGTCGATACGCACGCCCATAGGACCCAGAAGACCGCGTAGTTTCAACCCTGCTCCCCAATTGAATGTAAATCTGCTCCCGACATCAGGAAAGGAAGTTCCAAACCTGTGCAAGACCCCGAGTCCCAAGGTGAAATAGGGGAGTGTTCGCCTCACGGGCAGGTTGATGACCAGATTGCCCGTGTAGTTCAGGCCTCCGTTATCCTCGCCTGCCGTGGCCAGGACGGAACCCGATGAGAAACTAAGAGTATTCTCAAAACCCAATACGACAAGAAAATCGTTTTCCCAGCGGACTCCAAAAACATTGAAATTGCTCAGATCGACCTGCCCTGCAACAGTTTCGAGTGATCCCACGCCCGTCCAACCCCCAAACAGGGAAAGGTCGGAAGCCTGTGCTGTGAGACTGGCGAGGAAAAACACGCACATCAGGATGAACTGTTTCATGTCCTGTAGTGTCTCATTCTTCGCTGTCTGTTTTGGGGTCGCCGAGGTGTGTTTGCACCGTTTTAGGTCAGACCGTTATACTGAAGTAGGAAATTCAAGGAGCCTTGGATGAGAAAAACAGATCTGATCACGTTAGATTATCTTGAGTTCTTCTGCCAACGGAACCACCTCGTCGTAGGCTGCAAACGTGGAGAAGAAGAAATCTGGATTTCTCCATTGGGACCCCACCCCTCAGACCTGACTTCAAAAGAAGTGCAGGACATCCTCAGGGGAAGTGCCAGCTTTGAAATACGCACGACTTTGGACGAAGAGTTGGAGTTGACGAGCTCGCATATTATGAGTCGGGCTGAGCTTGAACAACAAATCCGCCGTCTGGTGAACTAAGTGTCTCATTCCATAAATACGGTGACGTTTGTGGCGAGCGCGACGGCGTCGAGTTCGCGAAGAGACAACGACACGATGTCAGTGTACATCGTGGAGGAGGAGCGACAAAGAAATCGATGCCGTCCCGCCGCCACCCCTCGGGCTGATGGGGGTTGCGGGCGATCTCTGCGTCGCTCGTCATCGCCGATGGCCTTGCATCACCTCCTCCTCGCTCCTTGATCTCCCCTCACAAGCCCCATCAGCAAACGCCATGGTATTCCTGGGACGAGACACTACACCTAACTCTCTCTTTGAGCCAGGTGCAGGGTCACGATCCCGCCGGTGAAGGCATATTGCCCCTGGGGAGTAAAGCCAACTTCCTGGATCAGTTCCTCCAGGGTTTCCGGATCAGGGAATTCCTTGACCGATTGGGGCAGAT
>JAZFTY010000016.1:0-2788 GCA_036446935.1 Acidobacteriota bacterium
CCGATTTGATGTAAGTGGGGGTCCAGCGAGCGCCAAGCCGGACGCCTATATGATCCGACATATACATCTTCATCCCTCCACCCCAGGTGGTGGAAAATTTAGTTTCGCTATCGGTGGGATTTCCCGTGATGTCGTCAGGAGCGTATTGGGTGGCTCCCAATCCAAGGAAGATGAAGGGCTTGGCGGTCGCATCCTCGTCTCCCAGGTTCAGGGTGAACATGCCGTGGTAGTTACGGACCTTCATGTCTGTGATCTCGTTTTTCTGTCCATTTACCTCGCGTAACTCCAGCTTGCTGGACTGGGCGCTGTATAGAAACCCCATGGCAAACATTTCGCTGGCCAGAACATCGGCCTGAAAACCCCAGCTAAAGCCGCTCTTGGGAGTGATCCTGTTGACGATGGCGCCGCTGGGTAGGCTGGCGGGATTAACGTCGATCCCGTTGCTCAAGGTGTAGCCAAAGAAGGGGGTGAGCTCCATGATAAAGTCCTGGGCCATCCCCAATGGGCTGAGAGCAAACATGAGTGCCAATACCACTAAAATTCTACATTTCATTTTCTGACTCCTCTTTTTCTGGTCTATTGTAGGCCCGTTAAGTTCTCATACAACTCTGACTCGTCGAATGTAACGATATCTCCTCGATCAGGACAGATGACGCTCGTATGAATCGTTCTCCTGAGCCAGAATAGTAAGTCCTCCAAGGCTTGGCAACTGTCACAATTGACAGTGGCCTTAAAAAGAATCCTATGCGACTCTAATCTGGAGACTGTAGAATGACACGTTATCTTCAGAGGCTGCGTCTGTCGGTCTCTTTTTCCGTAGTGGGGTGCAAAATAGATGCGCTACTTAAACTTTTTGGACAGTAGCATCGACTCTGGGCTTGCCCTGCCGGGGACCTACAATCCCATTCTGGTCATTCTTTCTATTCTTATTGCCTCCCTTGCGGCCTATTCCGCATTTGGCTTGGCCGACAGGATTAGAGTAGCCGAAAAGCCCTCGATCAAGAGGTCGTGGCTGGCGGCGGGGGCAGGGGCAATGGGAATGGGGGTGTGGGCCATGCACTTCATCGGCATGCTTGCCTTCCGATTGCCGGTTCCCGTCACCTACGATGTTTTCACAACATTGTTGTCGATGGTGCCGGCGATTCTGGCCAGTGCCGTTGTACTACTGGTGAGCGGCCGAGTCGAGATTGGACGGGCACAACTCATTCTCAGCGGGACGCTCATGGGAAGCGGTATCGGCGTCATGCACTACACGGGCATGGCCGCCATGCGCCTGTCCGCCAGGATGTTCTACGATCCCGTTCTCGTTGTTGTTTCCGTAGTGGTTGCGGTGGTTCTGGCCACCGTTGCCCTTTACGCAAAGTCACTTGCCACCAGCGAGCAGTCACCGCGTCACAGCATCAAACTGAGCGTCGCCCTGCTCATGGGCTGCGCCATCGCGGGAATGCATTACACCGCTATGGCCTCGGCTTACTTTTTCCCCTCTACTGGCGCTCCGGCAAGTTCTCCGGGGTTAGATCCTATGCTTCTGGCTCTCATCGTGAGTGTTGCTACGGTTTTGATCCTGGCTCTGGCGATCGCCGTGGCCAAGGTGGATACCCACTTGAAGGCTGCTGCGGAGTTGGAACGCACCAGCCGAGCTCGAATGATGGACGCCATCGAAAGCATTTCCCAGGGCATCGCGTTGTACGACTCGGAGGACCGGTTGGTGTTGTCCAATCGGAGATACCGAGACGTCTTCTACCCGGGCATTACCGTGGCAACAGGAACACCTTTTGAATGGATCATGGAAAGGGCTGCTAAAAAGGGACTGGTTCCTGTCCCTGAGGGTCGTTTGGATGTCTGGGTCAAGGAGCAAGTGGCACAGCATCGCAATCCCGGTGATGCTTACCTGCAACAGTGGAGCGACGGCCGCTGGGTTCAAATCACTGAGCGCAGGACGGCCGACGGCGGGACGGTTGTCGTCCTGACTGATATTACCCAGCTCAAGGAGGTGGAACTCGAACTTCGGGAAAGGGAGCGGAGACTCTCGGCTCAGTCGCTGGAGGAAACGCTTCTTCACCGGGCTGCTGAGATGGCAGCCGAGACGGATTCCTTTGAGGATGCCCTGCAACAGGTCGTGGATATGGTGTGCGAGATGACAAGCTGGCCGGTCGGGCATATCTACGAGATCTCGCCCGAGAAGCCCGACTTGCTCATTTCCACCACCATCTGGCATCTCGAGGATCCGGATGCCTATAGCGTTTTTCAAGAGGTCACCGAACGGACCCAGTTTCTCGTAGGGGAAGGACTTCCTGGAAGAATCCTCAAGTCGGGCGAACCGGCCTGGATTACCAACGTACAGACCGACCCCAACTTTCCACGCAACAAACTGGCCCGGGATCTTGGGGTCAAGGGAGCGTTCGGTTTCCCCGTTAAGATCAGTGGCGAGGTGGTGGCCGTGCTGGAGTTTTTTGCCGATCAGGAGGTGTCTCCGGACGAAAACCTGATGCAGACCATACGCAACGTGGGAGAACAATTGAGCCGAGTGTTTGAGCGCAAGCGGGCCGAGGAGGAGCTGCGCCAGGCTCGTCAGGCGGCCGATGCTGCCAACCTCGCCAAGAGCGAGTTTCTCTCCAACATGAGTCATGAGTTGCGTACTCCGCTGAACGGGGTCCTGGGCTATACTCAGATCCTGAAGGAAGATCCAGCGGTGACCCCAGCCCACCGGGAGAGCCTGGATGCCATCGAGACCTGTGGCCAGCACCTGTTGACATTGATCAATGACATTCTGGATCTTTCCAAGATC
>JAZFTY010000017.1:0-3423 GCA_036446935.1 Acidobacteriota bacterium
ATGAGACACTTAATGCTGGTAAAAGATAGCTGGACGGAAATCGAAGGGGTTGCAACCCACTATCTGAGGGCGGGAGGAACAGGTTCTGCTCTGGTTTTGCTTCATGGAGGGAGTGCCGATTCGGCGTCCCTTTCCTGGCGACCCTCAATGGATCTGTTTGCTCGCAGCCACGGCGTTTTTGCTCCCGACTTGCCTGGATACGGATCAAGTGCCAAACCGGATCTGAATTACACCGTGGAGTACTACACACGGTTTCTCAGCCACTTTTTCCAGCGGTTGGGTCTGGAGGGGGTCTCCCTGGTAGGAGTTTCTATGGGAGGGCACATCGCTGGTTCTTTTGCTCTCCAGTTTCCCTCCCTGGTGGAGAAGCTGGTTTTGGTCAATAGTGCGGGATTGGGGACGCAGTGGCACTGGCGGATGTTGGCGAAGCTCATGGTGAAAATGCCTCGGGTACACAAAAAAGTACGGGAAATGGGGAATCGCCAAACCATGAAACTCAGCTTGGGAAAGATTGTTCATAACCTGGAAGTGATCACCGATGATCTGATCGACGAGATTGCAAGAAACGCTGCTGCTCGGGGTGCAGGACGAGCCTGGAGATCCTATCTCGAGAATGAAATGAATGGGTCCGGCTTTCGAAATGGCATTCTGGACAGGTTGTCTGAAATCACCCAACCCACACTGATCATCCATGGATCGAAGGACCGTATGATTCCCGTAAAGTGGGCGACAAAGGCCCACCAGTTGATCCCCGACTCCAGACTGTGCATTCTCGAGCAATGCGGACACTGGCCTCAAAGAGAGAAACCCGTTGAGTTCCATGAGGCTGTTCTGGAATTCCTGGATGAAGAATAGGATGGTAAAAGCGGAGCCACACCGTAAAGAATGTGCTGCTCGTTCTGTTCAGGTCAGCCACCGGCTGACCGCTAGCCCGAATTTCTCACACCCCCTCTACTGCATCGGCGCAATGATCCGGCCTGACTGTGCGACCCGCAAAGCGGGTGCCCCCCCCCTCCGTCGGCCTCCTCAACGTACCATACAGTACGTTTGCGGGGGCCTGGGGCACCCGTTTGCGGGTCACGCGTGGCGCAACGCACTCACGCCGGCCCTTCCGCCGCTTCGTGACGAGAAGGTGTGAGAAATGCGGGCTAAGGGTTCCATTTTAGGACGCGGAAGATGCTCGAGTAGCTGTCGGTCCATACCGGTCCACCGGAGCCTTCCAACCTTTGCCAGCCAGGATCATCAATCAAGTCGCCCAGGTCCTCCAGACGACGGGCCATAATGACCCATTGGGAGGGTTCTTTTCCCAAGAGCTCCTCCTGCTCCGAGAGGATCAGGTCATTTTTTAGGAAAGACACCAGCCCTAGTTCTTGGGCCAGATTTGCCACGACAGGGGAGAGATCCAAGTATTGGTTAGAGATGTGGAAGATGATCAGCCCGCGATCAGTGATTTTGTCCAGGTAGAGTTGAAGTGCTTGTTGAGTAATGAGATGGATCGGAACCGAGTCGGAGTTGTAGGCATCGAGGACCAGCAGATCAAACTGGTTGCTGGGTTCCCTGGCTAAGGATATTCGAGCATCGCCCAGCACCACCTCGATGTCCGTACTGCATTTGCTCAAATAGGTGAAAAAGCGAGGGTCGCGAGCCAGCTGCACCACAGTGGGATCGACTTCGTAAAAAGTCCATTCCTGACCTGGCCTTCGATAAGAGGCAATGGATCCCGCACCCAGACCGACAGCGGCCACTCGCCACTGCGCTGTCCGACCCTCGAGAGCAGCAAACAACTGTCCCAGAGGGCCCGTGGTGTGATAGTAGGTGAGCGGCTCGCATTCACGAGAGGGGTCCAGGCTTTGCCTGCCGTGAAGTGTGCCGCCATGGGAAAGGAGATGATAACGTTCCTGGGAATCCACCAGGATGCTGTGAACCCCGAAGAAAGTACGCTGCCGATGTAAGACACTCCCGGCCCCCTGGGTATAGAAAGAACTGGCCAGAAGGAGAGCTCCCAGACCCAGGCCAAAACGCAAAGGCCGGGTTGAAAAGCTGTAGCAGAGGATGGCTGGGACGCCAAACATGACCGCCTGAGAAAGGGGGTGAGCTGCCCATTGAAAATTTTCGACTCCCAGGATCAACCCTGCAGCCAGAACTCCAAGGCCAGCGGGAAAAGCGAAATCGAACCATTTATAAGAAAAATGCTGCCCTTTTCCTGGCCATGCCAGAAGCAGGGCGCTGGCCACCAACACCAGCGGGTACTCCAGGAGTGAAGAAAAAAGGACGGGGGCCAGAAAGGCGTTGAAAATTCCTCCCAACACCCCACCCAGGGATACCCACAGATAAAATTCGGTCAGGTGGGTGGTGGCGGGACGATCATTGGCAACCACTCCATGACAAACCATGGAGATGACAAAAAGGGAGATCAGATGAATCACCACCATTAACCCGATCGGTTGTGTGGCCTGGAGGATAATGACAATACTCACGGGAAGAGCCAGCATGGGAAAGATACGAACCACGAAGGAATGGGGCACCAGCGTTTTTCTAGCGAACACCAGAATTAAGGTGAGCAAATAGATGGATAGGGGCAGGACCCAAAGCAGAGGGACCGGCGCAATGTTGGTGGAAAGGTAGGTGGTGACACTCAGCATCAAGCTGGAGGGAACAAAGGCCCCCAGTATCCATCGAATCACCCGAGCAAACGTCACCGGGCCTGGATTCTCCAGGCTGGGTTCGGTGGAGTGGGTGCCGGTGGATTCAGACCGATCCTGGGTTGAGGATCCAGAAGATCTCCACACGGTTAGGGCACAGGCCAGGGTCAGGACGATCAGGAACCCGTATCCCACTCCCCACACCCAGGTTTGGTCCTGCAGAGGAAGGTAGGGCTCAAGGAGTAGTGGATAGCCGAGAAGACCCACCAGACTTCCTGCGTTGCTGGCAGCATAGAGGAAATAGGGGTCTCCTGCCTTTGGATGACCGGTGGCCGAAAACCACTTTTGAAGCATCGGGCTGATGGTGGCGACCACGAAAAAAGGAAGGCCCAGGGTGACAAGCAAGAGAGATAGAAGCCAGAAAATAGGATTCACCTCACCGGGGGGAATCTGGCCTTGAGGGATGCCGATAGGTAGAAGGAGAAGGGGAAAGAAGATTAAGAAGCATTGTATGAGCGCCTGTCGACGGATGCCAAGCCAGCGGGAAGTAAGGTGAGCATAAAGATAGCCGAACAACAACACACCCTGGCAAAACACGACCTGTGTGTTCCAGACTGCCGGTGATCCTCCCAGTAGCGGCAGCGCCATCTTCCCAAACATGGGCTGTACCAGAAACATGAGGGCCGCACTGAGAAACAAGGTAACAGGGTAGAGGGTCAACACAATGGACATTCTCCCTAGTCGGGACGAGACACCAGTTGTTCAATCCAAACCGCGGTAG
>JAZFTY010000018.1:0-4213 GCA_036446935.1 Acidobacteriota bacterium
TTTCTTCCCATCAGCAGCTCTGCTCATCTCATTTTGCTCCCCAGGCTGTTGGGTTGGGAGGCCCTGGGACTGACCTTCGACGTGTTGGTGCATGGGGGCACATTGTTGGCTCTCGTGATCTATTTTCGCCAGCAGTGGAAGGAGATTGGGAAACAGTTCTTAAGATTTGTAATGAACCCTTCAGTGGCCCCGCAATCCGGGCTTTTGGGCGCGCTCGTGGTGGGTACGCTGCCGGCTATCCTGGTTGGAGGTCTGTTTGAAGGCTTCATCGAAGATCACCTGCGGACCCCTGGAGTGACGGTGATCACTCTTCCCCTGTTCGGGCTTCTCCTGGGGTGGGCGGATCATCAGGGATCCCAATCGCGCGGCCTGGAGAGCATCCGTCTTCGGGATGGCCTGATGGTAGGCCTGGCCCAGGCTCTGGCATTGATCCCCGGGGTCAGTCGCTCTGGTGTGACCATCACGGTGATTTTGATGCTGGGGTTGAACAGGGCCGACGCCGCCCGATTTTCCTTTTTGCTGGGGACGCCGATGATCGCCTTGGCCACGATTTCTCGTCTTTATCCGTTGTTAGGGTCTTCGAGCAATGAGACGGGCTCTTTTTTAACTCTCCTCGTTGGTGTAATATTTTCCTTTGTTAGCGGCTTTTTATGCATCAAGTATCTTCTGCGATTTCTACAAACTCGCACCTACCTTCCTTTCGTCGTTTATCGATTGCTGCTTGCTGCCTGTATCTTTGCTTTGCTGGGTCTGTGAGCTTCGCTCCGGGTGCCCAGGAGGAGGAAGATCCCCCGCCAGCCCGCCAAAATCCCATACTCAGAGCCTACTTTCGCCGCCAGCTTGAGAATATAAGGTCCTTTGGTGCCAGTGGAAGGGGACGCCGCGACCCCTTCCTTGAAGACTACATCGATCGTCAAATTGACCACTATCTGTCGGAATTGCGTGAAAAACTGGTTGATCTAAACAACCATTTTGCCCAGGTCGAGCAGGCACAGGAAACGATTCTTCAGGGATCTTCCGAACAGGTCATCGCACAGGCCCGAGTCCAGTGGAGGAAAGCTCTGAAGGGAGTTCAGGACGAGGCCGGTGATACTTGGAACAAGCTCCGTTTCGTTTTGAGTGTTCTGGAGGACAAGGATGATATCAAGCCTGTCGAACCCCAGGAGCCGGGCTCCCTATATGAAGGAGAAATCCACTTTATAGGCGAGCAGATTGGAAAGGCGGAGAAGAGAATCATCGAATATTTGTTTGAAGTCGAGAGCGTCATTCAACTGGAAGACCTGAAGGGAGAGAACATGCTGATCCACCTGTACCGGGCACGCGAGATGGCGAAGAAGATCAGAAAATTGAGCGGGTGAGAGAGCCTGACCGCCTGACCGGTGGATGGCCGGACAGACAGAGCAGTGAATCTATTGCTTGATCGTTTGTTGCTCTTCCTCTTCGCGAACAGCGCCAGGCTGTTGTTTGTCGTTCGAGGGGAAGACCAGCTTGTAGAGCACGCTGTCGATAATGGCTTGCCAACTGGCCTCCATGACGTTTGGAGAGACGCCCAGGCTGGTCCAGCTTCGGTGACCATCGGTGGACTCGATCAGTACACGTACCTTGGCGGCGGTTCCGCTCTGAGATTCCAAGACACGCACTTTGTAGTCGATGAGCCGAACTTCCTCAATCTCGGGGAAGAAGCGCACCAGCGCCTTTTTAACGGCGCAGTCCAGGGCGTGAACGGGTCCGTTGCCATCTGAAACAACATGCTCCTCGACGCCGTCGACACGGATCTTGACCGTGGCCTCGCTCACAAACTGGCCCGCGTGATTCTGGTCGACCAGCACCCGAAAACCTTTAAACTCAAAGGGTTGGTCCTGGTCCTTTCCAAACTTACGAAAAAGGAGCTTCAGGCTACCATCGGCGCCTTCGAACTGGTACCCGTTGTATTCGAGTTTTTTGATGTGCTCCAGGAGTGCGTTCAAATCGATATCCTTCTCATCCAAACCTCCGAATTCTCTAACTTTGTAAAGCAAGTTGCTTTTTCCCGACAAATCCGAAACCAGGACACGCCGGGTGTTTCCTACAGCAGCCGGATCCATGTGCTCATAAGTTTTTGGGTCTTTGTTGATACCACTCACATGGAGTCCACCTTTGTGGGCGAAGGAACTTCTGCCCACGAAAGGAAGATTATTGGGCACCACCAAATTGGCGGTTTCACTCACAAAGTAGGCAAGGGAAGTGAGGCCTTTGAGCTTTTCCGGTCCGACCGTCTCTTTACCCAACTTCAACTCCAACGCAGGGATCACGGAACAGAGATTGGCGTTTCCAGCACGTTCCCCATATCCGTTGATGGTTCCCTGAACCATACGGGCTCCAGCCTGGACTGCGGCAATGGTATTGGCCACTCCCATCTCACAGTCATTGTGGGTATGGATACCCAGGAAGGGAAATTCCGGGCTTAACTGGTGGGCCAGCGACTCAATGTTGGAGGGGAGGTTTCCTCCATTGGTGTCACACAGGACCACCCAGTCCGCTCCCGCTTCGCGGGCCGTTCGAATGACCGACTTGGCATAGCGAGGGTTGGCCGCATGGCCGTCAAAGAAGTGTTCGGCGTCAAAGACGACCTCTTTGCCCCTTTCCTTCAGGTAAGCCACGCTGTCCTTGACCATGCGTAGGTTTTCCTCCAGAGTGGTCCCCAGAGCACGCTCCACGTGAAAATCCCAGCTTTTACCGACCAGGGTCACCACCGGAGTATCGGCCTCGAGCAGGGCGGCGATGTTGGGATCCTCTTCCACCGAATTTTTATGGTAGCGAGTGCTTCCGAAGGCTACGATTTTGCTGGTCTTCCAGGATAAATCCCGGGCACGCTTGAAGAATTCCACGTCTTTCTGGTTGGAGCCTGGCCAGCCGCCTTCAATGTAATCCATGCCAAAGGCATCCAGCTTCTGAGCAATGTGGATCTTGTCCTCAACGCTCAGTGAGATCCGCTCCCCCTGAGTGCCGTCTCGCAACGTGCAGTCATAGATGAAAACTCGTTTGCTATCGCTCATAAGTCACCTAGTCGGAAAGAGTGGGTAAGGGTTCGGTAGGTGCCATAGAGAATCTTAGCCATGTTTCGCTTTGACCTCCGATTTGGATGGTGTTTCCTGAGCAGGATCATTGACTGGAGCCGGCCTCTCTCGGGCTGAAGAACCTTCTTTCTTTTCAGCCTTCCCGCGGGACAGGGTGAGTTCCCCCGTGCGGTGAAGCTCCCGGACTCCATAGACCTGGGCATTTTGTAAAAAGGCGTCGATTTTCTCAGTCTGTCCGGTCACTTCAAAGATATAACTCGTGGGCCTCACGTCGATGACACGGGCCCGAAATACCTCGGATAGAGCCAGGACTTCAGTCCTGTTGTCCTCGGTGACCTGGATTCGTACCAGTGCCATCTCTCTGAGCACATGGATAGCCGAGTCGTAGACCGCTACCTTAACCACATTGATCAGCTTACTGAGTTGTTTGACGACCTGTTCGGTCCCGGCTTCATCGGTGATTGTGGTCAGCGTGATTCGAGAAGCACCCTCCAGCGCTGGAGCCACGTTCAAGCTTTCAATGTTGTAGCCACGCTGGCTAAAAAGCCCCACCACACGCGACAGTACACCCGCTTTGTTTTCAACCAATAGTGAAATAACCTGCCGCATCGATAGTCTCCCTTGCTGTTTCTCGCTTCGCCTCTGATTTCTGCTAAGCGAGACGAAATAGCTCCCATTTACCGGAACTATGCATCATCCCATTAGCCGGAACTATGCATAAATTGTCTGCTGCAGTGCCGCAATCATCCACGTTGACTGCGTTGTGCTTCCTTGGGCTCCTCGGCTGTACTGCACGAGTACGCCTGCGGTGCCCGACCCGCAAGCGGGTGCCCCTCACACGCCTTGTCATCGTGGCGCCTGCGGCACTTCGTCACGACAACCTATGCATAATCCCGGCTGGCTCCGTTAAGAACACTGTTTTTGAGAATTGGGAATTTCAGGTTCTTTACGGAGCTTAAGGAGTTTAACCCTTAATGGGTAACTCCCTCCGCAAAGAACCGGAGAGAATAATATCGCCGATAATTACGAGGCCGAGCAAGCCGGGGAAGAAGCTTCTCTCGGAGAGCCTGACCCTGTGCGTTCCCTCGATTGTATTGCTCATCTTTTCCTCGCTACTGGACTCAAAGCATAAGAGATACGAATCGCGCAAGTCAAGC
>JAZFTY010000019.1:0-2080 GCA_036446935.1 Acidobacteriota bacterium
GCAGCCGAAGGGAGCAGGTGTTGATCGTAGAGGGTTTCCTGGTAGGCGCCGATACGCTCATGCAGTTCCTGTTTCCGATCTTCCTGGATGGCACCGTAGGTCAGGTTTAAGATACGTTTGCTCAAAAAGCGAATGTTCTCGTCATTGCTCTGGTATTCTGAGCTGATCAGCCCTTGAGCCACAGCTTGGTCGATAAATTCCAGGACCTTGCTTTCCTCGAGTTCCGAACTCCCGGTGAGCATACTCAGGGAGACATTTTCACCAAAAGTGGAGGCCTGATCGAGCAGCTTTCGACTTTCCTCATCAAGAACGGCGACCTTCTGGCTGACAATTTCCTCCAATGATTTGGGCAGGTAGTCTTCTTCCACACGTTCGAGGACCCATTGTTCTCCGGTAAGGGTGATTTTTCTATCCGAGACCAGTTTGCGCAGGATCTCGCTGATAAAGAGAGGATTTCCCCGAGTGAGCTGGGCTAGGCGCATATCAAAGTTCTCGGGCAAATGGACCTGAGGAAAAATTCGCTGAAAATGATTGGCGATGTCGGTGGCGGTGAGCGGAGTAAGCATCACTCGGACGATGTTCAGTTCCTGATGATTTTGGGCGAAGAAGCTTTCAAGCGGGGCGGGCTCTCTTTGGATTTCTCCCGGCTGGAGATGGGAGGAAGTCCCACAGACTAAAAGCGGCATTTCGTCGCGCAACAGTATCCGCCGGAGCAGGAGAAGCGAGGCCTCATCACAGAAATTCATGTCGTCAATGAGCAACATGAGGGGGCCCGAATCAAGGAGCCGAGGAATAAAACTGACAAGAGTCGAAAAAAGTTGGTCCCGCGAAATCTCTTCCTCTTTCTGCTCAGTGGAGTCTTTGGCTTGGCTCAGTTGGGGCAGGATGTAGCTTAAATAAGTGGTTTCCTCAGGAGTCAAATCGTTTAGGATTTCTGCGCCGTTATCGGGCAGCGCATTCATGATGCCAATCAGTATGTTGGTGGTCATGTAGTAGGGATGAAAATTCTCCTGAAGGTTCCCCTTAACCTCGACTTGCAAGATGTCGCTGTCGGCGATGTTCAGACGGATGGTTTTCAAGAACTCGCTCTTACCCATGCCGTCGACCCCTTCGATGATGACGAACTGGTTTTCGCCCTGATTGAAGTCCTGCAGAGCCTTGCTCATCTGCTTAAACTGACTCTCTCGGCCGGAGACCGTGCCTTTCTCCAACTGGTGCAGGCTGGTCTTGGAGAAAACTTCCTGGGGAGGAACCTCTCCCGACTCGGCAAGGCAATCCCGCCCCGACTCTTTGGCGTGATACAGCGCGGTGTCCGCCTTATGGATGAGGTCCTTGCTGTCCTGAGCATCCTCAGGAGCGGAAGCGGCCCCGACGCTGAGGGTAATGGCAAGCTCAACGTCCATTTCCTTCAGCCAGGGTTTTTCATGGGCCAGCTCGATCAGCTTTTCTCCCACTTTGAGGGCCTTTTTCTTAGGAGTACCTGGCAAGAGAATGATGAACTCATCACCGGCATAACGTACAGGTAAGCCATCCTCTCCTGCCGCCTTTTTCATGATCTTGGCCACCCAGATGAGCGCCTGATCGCCGATGTCATGACCGTGGGTGTCGTTGATCTGCTTGAAACGATCCACGTCCAGCATGAGCAGGGAAACCGGCTCGGCTTCCAGAGAATCCCAGTTCAATTTGTGTTCGAAGTAGTTCAGGAGGAAGCGACGGTTGTAGAGGCCGGTGAGCTCGTCTTCAAAGATAAGGCGAGAGGGATCCGTGCCAATATGCTGGAGAAAATATTGGAGATCTTCCATAGTTATTCCCGGCCTAGACTTTGATGAACCTAGCCTTATTCATCGTAACATTAATCCGAGCTGATCCGGGGTGATGGTGGCCACCATTTCTTGAAGGTATTGAAAATCTTTTTGTACGGATAAATCTCAAAAAATCGAGCCCTTCAAGAAGCCTCTGGCTGAGTGTCCGAATTCAATCTGAATGACAGCCTGACGACGGGTCTGGCCTTGTTAGTCGAGGATCAGCCGGGGGGGCAAGAAGCCTATGACGGTAGCATCATCCTCTATCAGGAGAAGGT
>JAZFTY010000020.1:0-5833 GCA_036446935.1 Acidobacteriota bacterium
TCAGGTCCCAATATCGATTAAGAAGAGCGTGGAATGACGCACCTCACAACAGCAGAAGTGTACCCAAAATAAGGCCCAGAGGGTGGTGATGACTGTCACGACACCCGGCTAGCCCGCATTTCTCACACCTGCTCGTCACGAGGCCGACGGAGGGGGCACCCGCTTTGCGGGTCGCGCAGTCAGGGCGGATCATTGCGCCGATGCAGTAGAGGGGGTGTGAGAAATGCGGGCTAGTGTCTCGTCCCAGGAATACTACTCATAAGTCCAACAGGTGGCCGAGTTTCTCCTTCTTGGTCTTCAGGTAATTCCGGGAGAGACTAGAGGCCTTGACAATCAAAGGAATGCGCTCAACAACGTCGATCCCCTCAGCACTCAAGCCTTGGATCTTGTCAGGATTATTGGACATCAGACGGACTTTCGTAATGCCGAAATACTTCAGTATTTGGGCACAGAAACTGTAGGAGCGCTGATCGGCCTCAAAGCCCAGCTGCAAGTTGGCTTCCACGGTATCGACTCCGCGATCCTGAAGCTCGTAGGCATACAGCTTATTCAGCAGTCCAATGCCGCGTCCTTCCTGCATTTGATAGATAAGAATTCCGTGACCTTCAGCTTGAATCTTGGCCAGTGCCTGCTCCAGCTGCTCACCACAATCGCATTTCAAAGAGTGGAGTGTGTCCCCCGTGAAACACTGAGAATGAATCCGGACCAGTGCGGTCTGATCCTTCTGAATCTTCCCTTTAGTGAGTGCCGCAGCCTCTTCCCCGTCCACTTCGTTTTCGAATCCAAAGATCTCAAATTCTCCGAACCGGGTCGGTAACTGGGCGTGCGGAACTTTGTCCAGTCTTAATTTTGCCTTCGCCATAGGCCCGAAGTATAGCATGGAGACACCTCACAGCCCCCAAGCCGTTTGTTCTCAGAGGCCCACTTGTGGTAACAATGGGTATGAGTGCTATCTCTCCTGAGAAGCGGAAGCACCTCCTTTGGCTTCAGTGGCTGCTGATCCTGGGTATGGCCTATCTTCTTGCCTTTAACCCACCCAAGGAGCCAGCCAGCACGGCTGCGATCCTGGTGCTGGTCACCCTGACCACTCTACTCATTGCCGGACTCTTTATTCTCCCTCTGAATTATCTCAGCGATCCTAGAGTCATCATCTTGCTAGTCTCCTTGAATATCGTGATGGTTTCGGTAGCCATTTATCTAACCAACAAGGGAAACTCGGACTTCTATCTCTTTTTCTTCATCATACTGATGATGGCAGCAGCGGCTCAGAATTCGAAGGCATTTGTGATTGGGACTATGATCACCAGTGGTCTCTACGTTCTGGTGGTCTACCGCACAGGAGTTTTCACCTTCACCGAAGGATTCCTGCTCCGCATTCCCTTCCTGTTTATTGTCGGTCTCTTTTTTGGTTATCTGGTCTACCTCCAAAAACAAGAGAAAGAAGAACTCGAACCCGTGGCTGACCCTGCCTCCGATCTCTTCGAATTCGGAAAAGTCCTGGTTGAAGCTAAAGATTTGCAGGTTCTGCAGTCCAAACTTCCTAAGCTGTTCAACGACATCATGAGGTCTGATGCCTGTGAATTGGCCATCATTGAAGGAGAGCGTATTACCGAACAGATCTCTGAAGGACTGGAAGACCAGGAAACAGAGCGGTCCTCTAGCCTGGATATCAGCAAGAGCATTCACCATGAGACCTATCAATCCGGTGATATCTGCCTTGTTTCGGATCTCAGCCAGGATCCTCAGTTCGCAGAGAAGGAGGATGCTCACCTTTATCCCTACCAAAGCTACATGGGAAAATCGTTGAAATCATTGGGTCGTCCTTCAACGCTGATTGCTGTCTATCACAAGGATCAGAAACGGTGGAGCAAGGATGACATCAACAAGTTCCAGTTTTTGATGGACCAAACAGAATTGGGCCTTCAACATGCTCAGGCCATCAAAAAATTGGAAACCCAGGCTCGCACTGACGACCTCACGGGTCTCGCCAATTATGCTTATTTTTCCGAACGAATGGACCAGGAATTCGCCCGTGCCCGGCGCCACAATATCCCGCTCTCTCTCATCGTCGTAGACATGGACCATTTCAAGAAGATTAACGACGAATCCGGCCACGCTGTCGGAGATCGACTGCTGCGGTATCTTGCCAGCGTTCTTCTCGACACCACCCGCCCCATGGATCTTGCAGGACGCTGTGGAGGTGATGAATTCGTGATGCTCCTTCCATCAACCGACATCGAAGGCGTGGGAGCACTTTCTCAGCGTTTAATCGAAGAGATCAAGAATCATGATTCCAACGATCTTCCCGACTTTTCGATCAGCGTAGGTTGCTCAACTTTCCCAGAGAATAGCATCACCCTTGCTGAACTTCTGGCTCATGCCGATGAGGCGCTTTACTTTGCCAAATCGAAGGGTCGAGGCTCTGCCTTTCATTACTCCAACATTTCCAGCCCATCTTGAAGAGAATTTAGGGACTGTCCCCAAACCCCACTTGATCTTGATCAAGGCCTGTAGGGGCGCACAGATGTGCGCCCACAAACCCTGCTCTATCCATGGCTTATAGGGCGCACGTCTGTGCGCCCCTACGGAACCAACTGGAAAAGACGCAAGACCAGTGTAGAATGAGAAACTCAGTGAGGCTTGAGTTGTGTCGGAGGAAGGTGAATGGTGGAATTTAAAAAGTGACAGGCACTGAAGCTCTGTACGCGATAGGAAGTGTCGTACTGGTGAGTTTGTTTTCACTTGTGGGGATTCTACTCCTGCTGCTACGGGAGAAAATTCTCAACTACGTGGTGATTTTGCTGGTCAGTTTCAGCTCGGGAAGCCTCTTCGGAAACGCCTTCATTCATCTACTTCCGGAAACAGTGGCAAGAAACGGATTTACAGTCTGGGTTTCGATCTACACGCTGTCGGGCATCGCTGGCTGCTTTGTGGTGGAAAAGTTCGTTCACTGGAGGCACGATCACTCGCCGGGGCACGAAGGAGTAGAAGCTTTCGCCTATATGAATCTTCTGGGTGATGCTGTTCACAATCTTCTAGATGGGGTCGTCATTGTAAGTGCCTATGCGCTAGATATAAGTGTCGGAGTTGCCACAACCATTGCCATATTATTCCATGAGATCCCCCAGGAGATGGGTGATTTTGGGGTTTTGGTTCATGGCGGCCTCAGCCGAAAAAAGGCTCTCTTCTTCAATTTTGTCACGGCCTTAACGGCACTGCTAGGAGCGCTGTTGACGATGGTCTTGATCAACTTTGCTCAGCAAATAACGGTTTTCTTAATTCCCTTCTCGGCCGGCACATTTATCTATATTGCCGGATCTGATCTCATTCCTCAGCTCCACAAGGAGAATGAAATCAGAGATTCTCTGCTGCAATTGGTGTTCTTTTCATTGGGAATATCCGTCATGCTTGTCCTGCACCTGAGCACCTAGTGTCTGGTCCCGGGAATACCGTGACATTTGCTAAGGAGACGGCCTGAAACTGAACCGGCTTCAAGAGAAAATCGTCCAGTGCCGACTTTGCCCACGTCTGGTCGAGCACCGTGAGAAGGTAGCTCGAGAAAAGCGACGCGCATTTTTGGACTGGACCTACTGGGGAAAACCCATCCCCTCTTTCGGAACCGGATCTGCGCGCTTGTTGATTCTGGGGTTGGCACCGGCGGCCCACGGAGCCAATCGCACCGGTCGAATGTTCACGGGTGACCGGAGTGGAGACTTTCTTTTCCGCGCCCTTCACCGGTTTGGATTTTGTACTCAGCCTTCCAGCCGACAGCGAAACGATGGCCTGCGCCTTCGTGACGCCTATATTGCGGCCGCCCTCCACTGTGCGCCTCCAGGCAACAAACCTGCACGCGCGGAATTGGCCAACTGCCGACTCTACCTGAGACAGGAATTGCAGATTCTGAACAAGGTCCGTGTGGTGGTGGTTTTAGGAAGGGTGGCCTGGCACGCTTATTTACTGGCTCGGAGGGAGCTTGAATGGCCAGTGCCCAAACCCCGTCCCAAGTTCGCCCACGGCGTAAGCCACCGATTGGACGATCAAACCACCGTGATCACCTCCTATCATCCCAGCCAGCAGAATACCCAAACCGGACGACTCACTGAAGAGATGTTTGATGAGGTTTTCGCGAGGGCCCGCGAACTGCTGACCTAGTCCGAACTAGAGGATTTCAATCGTATCTTCGTCCTGAATCAAGCCGGACTGGACCACCCGCGCACAAATTCCGCTGTGCCCCACAAGCGCTCTGGTCATACCCGGTTGTGTAATGGACTGAATATAGCTGCACGGCGGCCGGGGTCTATCGTATTCCAAAATCGCCTGCCCAACCTGAAATTGCTTACCACTCAAGCTTTCCAGATCAATACCCCGAGTGATCAGATTGCGTCGGTGCTCGCCATTGTCCACCCGGACACCAGTGGACCGCTTGATATCTTCCAGATCCTCAGCCGCAATCAATGTAACTTGACATTCATCAACGTCGGTCCAATAGCCTGTTCGGCCGCAGTATCGATCACCCTCCAAACCACAGCCAGCCAGAGCTTCGACCTGACTGACTTTCTGCATCTCTACGCCACCCTGGGGAGCAACATAGATTCTTTCAACTTTACCCTGCATGGGAACGAACTCTTCGATTGGAGTGGTACCAGGCCCTAATCCAGCTGCAAAAGGTCTTCCATGGGGCCCGGTTTGGAAGGAGCCCCCTGGGCCGGTTTATTCTGGGGAACAAACGCCTTGAGTGTCTGAGGCGCCCGCCAGAAATCTGCCATGGAAGAAGAATGCACACAGGAAATAGTGCAATTCGGGGCACAAGGTTTTTCGGTGAGATACTCGCGGCGAATATCTTCCCGTGTGTATTCCTTCAGGGCAACCCCCGGGTATCCTCTTTGCTGTGAGCAATAGTGCACCAAACCATCCTCGCAGACGTATAAGTAACGGGCACCGGCCCTGCAGCGCCATCCGTTGGACTTTCCATTGACCAGATTGTCCTGAAAATAACGATTCACCCGAGCATAGCTCTTCCTGCCCAGATCCATCACCTGATAAAAAATCTGTTTCTCTCTCTCACCCAGAGCCTTCAATGCTCCATTGCCATCATGAATGAGGCCCACGGTGCAAGTGAAGCCTAATTCCACGGCTCGACGCCCAATGGTCAATGCATCCTGGGGATTATTGACCTCCGATCCCAGAACAGAGTTGATGTTGACTTTGAAATCTGCCAACTCGGCCAGGTAGCGAAGTTTCTTGTCCAGTACCTTCAAACTCTTCATGGAAGTTTCATCCGGCTCAACGTTGTCGATGCTGATCTGAAGATGCTCCAGGCCCGCTTCGTTAAGAGACTGGATGCGCTTTCGAGACAGCAAATAGCCGTTGGTGATCAGACCTGCGAGCATTCCTCGCCGACGGATTTCAGCGATAATACTCTCCAACTCGGGATGCATCAGAGGTTCACCCCCACTGATGGTGATGATGGAGGTACCCAGGTCAGCCAATTGCCCGATCCGCCGAAACATGATTTCGGTCTCGACGGGCTTCGAGACGTCGTCATATTCATTGCAATAGGCACAGGACAAATTACAACGGCGCATGGGGATGATGTGCACCAACATGGGGTGGCCTTGGGAAATTAAGGCCTTGGCAACCATTTTCCACTCGCGGATCGAAGTGCGAAATCGCTTCCACCTACGCATTGGAGTACCTCAGAAGGGTGACTGGGCTTCGGGGGCTTTGAAAAGTGAATGGTTCAGACAGAAAGAACTCCTCCCCCTTTTGACGATCCAGCAAATCATATCAAGTGGCCCTGCCAGAGTCAATGAGCGAGCCGCTCTCCGCGCGG
>JAZFTY010000021.1:0-4653 GCA_036446935.1 Acidobacteriota bacterium
CAAGGCTCGAAGCATCACTTCAGTGATCCCGGAGTTTTGGGTCGATTCCTTGATTCGACCTCCCGGAAAGAAAAACCCAAGATGCACGAGAGGAAAAGCATGCGCTTCCCTGAAGAAAATATCGGGCCCTCGCAGAATCGACGTGTGTTTGAGATCAAATTTCAAGTGGTTGGGCCTGAATACTGGGGGCTGGAAGCTGGACTCGGTTTGGACGACCTGAAAAGGGTCTTCTTCTTCCGCATTTTTTTTCACAGCGCTGGGAACCAGGAGGCGCAGGGTTTCCAGAAGGGTTTGAGAAGTGAAGTGACGCGATTCAGCATTTTGTGGAAAGTATTCCAGCAGGGAGAGATTGGAGTCGGACAAATAGCGTGCCAGCACATCGCTGACCTGTTTGGAAGTGATCTGGGTGAGCAGTTCCACCTGACGGTCACGCTGAAGATAGTCTCCCATCGCCTCAGAGCGAGCCAGTGCGTTGGCTCTCTGTTCAAGCTTCTGGAGTCCCAGATAGTGATCCTTCAACAAGAGTGTTTTAGCACGGTCCAACTGGGCAA
This sequence comes from Acidobacteriota bacterium, assembly GCA_036446935.1. Taxonomy (GTDB): domain Bacteria; phylum Acidobacteriota; class UBA6911; order RPQK01; family JADFOI01; genus JADFOI01. Next base: position 552 of record JAZFTY010000021.1, read on the forward strand.
TCGGAATTCCTCGTTGTTTGAGTATTTCCAGTTGGGCCAGCACCTCAACTTCGGCACCATCGACCCTTTGCAGATGAGGAGTCACCAGGAAAAACAGTGTTCCTTTACCCTGAAGGGCCTCCACTTCGACACGAACATCCGCGGCCGTACCGTCCTCCCCGAGCATCGACTGCTTCAGCAGTGCACCACGCCCTCGCCCCAGAATGTAGGAAAGGACCCGCAACGGATAATAATCCCTGTGATCAGGCCCCGGAATCCGATAGGCGAAAAGCACATAGGGCTGCAGGTGGTTCCCACGCAGGTGAAGATACCGAAAAGAGGTTTGCCCGACCGTCGATGGATCAGAGGAGCTCTCTTTCGAAACCTGGGAGTCATTCGTCGAGGATCTCAAGGAGCCATAAACTTCCACCACCCTCTCCAGGATCCTCTCTCGACGCACCGCTCCTGAGATGACCAAAATGACATTTCCAGGGGTGTAATGAGCTTCATGAAAGCGAGTCAACTGTTGTAGGGTGGAATCCGTTTGTGCCAGCCCCGTGACACTCGTCGCCAAAGAAAGCAGATTTCCCCATCGCTGCTCCGGATAGGCCAACTCCCGGAGTTTTTGCCTGGCAAAGACCTGTGGCAAGTCCAGCTGGAGGAATCTCTCTTTCAAAAGGATGTCTACCTCCCGGCCGATGGCACCTAGATCAATTTCAGGAGCCTGCAACAGTGCGGCGTGAAAATCCAGAGTCTTCAGAACATTTTCAGCTGGAACAGAAGAAGAAAAAACAGTGCTGTCGTAGTGGGTGGAGATCTTCAGCACGGCTCCCAAGCCAACCATTTCCGAAACCACTTCGCTTCGATGCCGATAGAGTCGCTCGAGAAGATGACTGACTCCGATATTCCCTGCCTCTTCCTGTGAGTAGCCTGCCCGGATGTAGGTCACCACACTCGCCAGCGGATCCAGCGCCTGTTCTTCGATCACAATCGTCAAACCGTTTCGCAGAACGACTCGGCTTAAACTTCCCTTGTCTTCCCTGAACTGAAATGCTTTGAAATACTCTGGACTCTGAATGGCTCCAGGTGGACTGGCGGCCAGGGACTCACCTTCCAAAGAGGCCACAGGCACCCCGGCAAACAGAAGAAGAATCAGCCACTTCATACCCAAATCGTATCAACTCCAGAGCCGGCAAAGCAATGCAGGGGCACTTCCCAGTGGGAAAGGTTTTCTGTATTCTAGTGGTTAGAAGGCGGGAAATGAAAACCAAGGAATTGGAACAGCAGCAGATCATCCAGGGACTCAAGGATGCTGACTCGGAAGTCATTGATGAATTCATCCAGCAGTTCTCTCGACCTCTCTTTGGCGTGATCCTCAACTACACTAAGAATCCGCCTGATGCTGAGGAGATTCTGCAAGACACTTTGCTCAGGGTCATTCGTAAAATCGACACCTTTCGCCAAGAGAGCGACATCTGGCCTTGGATGAAGCGAATCGCCATCAACAACTCCATCATGTGGCTGAGAAAACGTCGGGCCAGTCGTGGACGGGAGATCCAATTGGAGGAGTTCGCTCCTACCTTCTCCGAAGATGGCCACCTTCACGGTTCACTCTTCCGCTGGTCGGTGGATCCAGAGGATGTCATTCTGAATGCAGAGCTGGCAAGCCAGCTCTATGAGGCCATCCAGTCGCTACCCTTTGCATATCGCGTCCCGCTGGTCCTGAGGGATACCGAAGGGTATCCGATCAAACAGATTGCTTCCCTACTGGGGCTCAAAGAATCCACCGCCAAGACTCGAATTCACCGGGGTCGGCTGGCCGTGCGCAGGAAATTGGCAGACTATCTTGAGGGCAGAGGATGAGACACTTTTTGAACTGCAAGGACTGTTTTGGCCTGTTGATGGATTACCTGGAGAACAGTCTCGATTCTGAGACCCAGAAGAAACTGGACCAGCATTTCGCCGCCTGTCCGCCCTGCCTCAATTTCCTGGAGTCGTATCGAGACTGCTCGAAGATGGCCCAGCAACTGCGCGATCAGCAAGTGGAAATTCCGAAGGAACTGGAGGACCGTCTCAAGACCTTCCTGCAGGAGCAGATGTAAGCCAGGACGATTGAGCGCTTCCTTCGTTCTGTTATACTCCTCCCCTCCCCAATCACTGTGCTCGCTTAGCTCAGTTGGCTAGAGCACCTGGCTTACATCCAGGGGGTCGGGGGTTCGAGTCCCTCAGCGAGCAAACAACCCGTCCAAACTTTGGATTGCTTTCCTCGACTATTCATCTTAGGCGGTCGTAGCCGGAGCGGTCCTGATCCTGTCCCGAACATTCTGTGACATTGGGGTCGACTAAATCAATCAAATTCCTGCTTACAAAAGCCGAGCAGAAAGGGAGTTTTCAAGGGGTGTGCAAAAATCTGTGGATAATCTGTGAACTGTCTTCTCTAAAAAACATCAAACTATGCTTTCTGGCAGAAACCGACTTTTGCACACTCGGTGTGCAGCAAAATTTTCCCCTCTTATTTCTTGTTTCAAGATGCGCAAAGGATAGACTGATACGTGTCCCAAGGGGTAAAGGGAACGCGCTTAGCCTGCCGTAACCCCGAGTTCGTTAGATGTGTCATCGGAGTTCGCTTCGATAGCAAGGAAACGAACAAAAGGAAGGAGTCAAAGCCAGCTTGCTTCGGTGAGCGAACAGCGACTTCACCGAGCTGGGTTGAAAACCAATGCTCTTCGGAATGTTGGAAGGAAATCTTAGCACCGGATGGCAGGTGAAGGTGGATGAGTTTTTCGGGGTTTTTAGTTGCTCTCTTTGGAGAGTGTGGTTGGACTCTCCATCCCAACCAGAGAATCAGCTAAGGGCCTAAGGATTACTCCCGTCACCGAGAAAGCGGGTCTCTGATATTCCTTGGGGCATTTTTTGTGCCGGCAAGGAATTGAGAGACAGCCCGGGCAGATAAAACCCACCCTCCCCATCATCCTTTCTTTTCTGACTTCGACCGGTAGTGTATGGCTGCTCAGGGCTCTCGGTTCATCCACCGTAGCAGGTCTTGGAAGCACGGAGGGTGCTAACGGCAATAAGAGTCGCCGTGATCTACTCGATGCGCTCCCAGGTCAGAGTCCTGGTCAGTTCCTCGCCATCGATCATTCTCGGTGGAGGAGTTAACATCAATTTATTGCCCGAGAATCTGTACGATCTAATCACATCTGTGCCGCCCAGCGCGTCGACCGTGCCAGGAGTTAGCTTGGTCTCCCTGTGGTGGGTGACGGTGCCCTGCGCCTCGTTGACTGTGAAGGTACCCGAATAGGCATTGTAGCTCCCAAGGGCCGCCCGCGCCTCTTGTCCGGACGGTTGTACAGCCGCAAACTCTTTACGGTCGTTGTCCATCACTTGGACAGCCATATGACCCGTTGGGGTGTAGATGATGAACCCAGTCCTGCCGGAAATCACGGGTAGGAGTTCTCCCCTGGCATTCCGCTGTTCAATCGAAACAAATCTCCAGGTGCCGACGAAGCGATCTTCGATGCGGGTTGTTGAAATTCTGAGAGGTGAGAGATGCGCATGGATCATTTTCCATTGGCCGCCTTGCTTGCCCCACACCCGGGTAATCCTGTTATGGACCTGCGTGTTATTGCTAACGGCTCCCACCCCGTATAACGTGACGACAGCAGTGTTGCCGTAAACTCTGATGTCTCGATGCCGTGCGCGTAGATTGTATTTGAGTCCGGCATCAAATTCGGCTTTTCGATTTCTTTCCTGTTCTTCAAGAGAAGTGGTTCTCCCACGCAGCCCACCGCCAGCGGTAAAGATGGTGTTTTCGGCCGCGTAGAGTGGGGCGCAGGCCTCTGCATCCGCCGCATCCGTGGAGTTGAGCAGGACATAAAATTCGTGCACCGCCGCCTTCACATCCTCCACATCATCGGCGCGAGCTGGAGTTGCCAGGAACATGCCGACTACAAACAGTGTGACCGTTAAACTTTTCATTTTACTGTCCTCCTTATGGGGTTGGTATTGGCTTGATGCTAATACCGGGAGGAGAGGAAGGCAATGGAAATCGCGTAGCCGCGGAAGGAGGCCTCCTGGATCACCGAGGCCTGAATGAGATTCGGATGACACAGGATCGAAAGCC
>JAZFTY010000022.1:0-2534 GCA_036446935.1 Acidobacteriota bacterium
TAGGAGACAATATTAGGCCGTTCCTGCTCGAGCTGTTCCACTTCAGGCAGATCGATGGCATACCCGAACAGTAAGCCCCCTACCAATCCCAGGATGGCTACGACCAGTACCAGAAGGCCATAAGAAGCCCAAAAGAAATGAGGGCGCTTTTGTTTGAGGAATTGGCGAAAAGCTTCCTTCATGTCATCTCTATTTTACACCAACTGAGTGAATAGAAGCCCACATTTCTCACACCCTATCTACTGCGGCGGCGGATATAAGCGCGTCTACGGCGTTGCTACTCGGTCGGCCTCCTCAACCTACTGCAGGGAGTAGGTTGTTTGCGGCGGGGGCCTCGGGGCACCCGCTTGCGGGTCACGCGCCTTGTATCCGCACCTATCTCCACCGCCTCGCTACGATCAGGTGTGAGAAAAGAGGGCTGCTATTTTCAACTCCCTGGCATATGATGAGTTCTATGTTACGGAGATTTCTTATCGTCATGATGGTATTGGGTCTCAGTGGGCCTTCTCTCTGGTCTCAGGGTTCTAGGCAGTGGCGGGAGGTGGGAATGCTCACCAACGATGTCTCGGAAGGGCAAACCCTGTTGGATGTTAAGTGGACAGTTCCCGGAAAGGCGGCTCGCTTGATCTTGCTTGAATCGCCCGAGGGTGCTCTGGCCGAAGTCCGCACGATTGAGAACATCTATGGAAACAACGTCATCCTCAAGCAACGCCTGGAGAATGATTTCGCCAGGGGTTCAAGACTCTATCAGCAGAGCACGACAGAGGAAACGAACTAACTAGCCCGCACTTCTCACACCTAATCTACTGCGGCGGCGGATCTGGCCGCATCTACTGGGTTGCTGCTCGGTCGGCCTTCCTAGCCCGCATTTCTCACACCTTCTCGTCACGAAGCGGCGGAAGGGCCGGCCTGAGTGTGCGACCCGCAAGCGGGTACCCCCCACGCGCGACCGAGGCCCCCGCAAACGTACTGTATGGTACGTTGAGGAGGCCGACGGAGGGGGCCCCCGCTTTGCGGGTCGCACAGTCGGGCCGGATCATTGCGCCGATGCAGTAGAGGGGGTGTGAGAAATGCGGGCTAGTGCCTCGTTTCATCGATACGGTGACGTTTGCGGGGGGCTGGGGCACCCGCTTGCGGGTCCCGCGCCTTGTATCCACAGCCATCTCCACCGCCTCGCTGCGATCAGGTGTGAGAAATGCGGGCTTCTAATCGTCATGGAAGGTGGTGAACCGTAGGATCTCGTAGTTTTTGACTCCACCCGGGGTTCGGATCTCCACCTCATCTCCTTCTTGGTGTCCCATGAGGCTCTTTCCGATCGGAGAGGCGGTTGAAATCAGTCCTTCCTTGACGTTCGATTCTTCGCTGCTCACCAATTTGTAGGTCACCTCCTTATCGGTGTCCAAATCCAAGAGCACCACCTTCGACCCATAGGAAACCTTGTCGGTGGGGATCTTGCTGAGATTGACCATGGAGAGTGTGGCCAGTCGATCCCGCAGCTGGAACAGCCTGGCTTGAAGAAAAGACTGTCTTTCCTTAGCCGCCTGATATTCCGCGTTTTCACTCAGGTCTCCCATGGCCGCGGCGGTTTTCAGGGCCTTCGGGATCTCCTCCTTTAATTCTCGATCCAGCGTCCTGATCTCGTCCTCCAGTTTTTTCTTGGCTTCTTTCAAAAGCTCGCTGCCTCCTTTGTCAGGTTTAGAAGGATTCCCGGTAGGATTCCCAGGAAAAGGGTTCCCAACACCATAAGGGTGAGAATGATGCGCATCGACATGGAAATCGTGATGGGAACCTCCTCTTTCTTAAACTCGCCCATATACATAGATACGATCACCCTGAGGTAATAGTAAATACCTATTGCCGAAGTCACAAGAGCGATGACCACCAGCCCGTACATCTGGCTCTGCACGGCGGCGGAAAAAACAAACAGCTTGCCCATAAAGCCGGCCGTGGCAGGGATTCCAGCCAGGGAAATCAAGAAAACTGAAAGTGCGATACCCAGGAACGGATATCGATAGCCCAAGCCGTTGTAGTCCTCGATCGAGGTATGTTGTTCTTCCCGACACCCCACGATCTGTACCACGGCAAGAGCTCCCAAGGTCATCAGGGCATAAGCCACCAGGTAAAAAAGGATGCCTTGGGTGCCCAAATAATTGTGGGCGGTGAGGCCCACCAGCAAGTAGCCGGCATGAGCAATGGAAGAGTAGGCCAGCATTCGCTTGATGTTGGATTGGGTCAGCGCAGCGATGTTGCCAATGGCCATGGTTAGCACGGCCGAAGGCCATAAGATGGCTTGCCATTGTTGGCTGAGGTCCGGTAAAACCTGATTGAGAATTCGGACAAGGGCGAGAAAGGCAGCCCCCTTTGAAGCCACGGCCAGGAGGGCCGTGATGGGGATTGGAGCGCCTTCGTACACATCTGGTGTCCAGGCATGGAAGGGAGCAAAAGCGACCTTGAAACCAAAACCCACCAGCATGAGCCCAAGTCCTACAAGGAGTATCAGTGAGTAGTCGGGTGAGGCCTGGATCGCCTCAGTG
>JAZFTY010000023.1:0-4027 GCA_036446935.1 Acidobacteriota bacterium
ACAAACTCGGTGAAACCTCCGCTCTGCCGTTGCAGATCCCTCAGTAACAAAAGATGCCGTGCGCAGTGGCGAGTGGTTTCCACATGACCGTACATGATGGTCGAGGTGGTGGGGATTCCCAGCGAGTGGGCGGTTTGAATCACTTCGATCCACTGGCTGGTGGTGATGCGTCCCGGTGCGATGCGGTCTCGCACTTCCTGGACCAGTATCTCAGCGGAAGTCCCGGGCAGACTCCCGATGCCAGCACTTTTCAGCTCCGACAAGTATTCGCGAAAGCTCATACCGGAGCATTGGGTTCCATAGAGGATTTCCTCGGGGGAGAAGGCATGGATGTGGACTGCAGGCAGGGCTTCCTTGACCGCTCGGCACAGACGGATGTACAGATCACCGTCCATGCCCGGGGGAAGTCCTGCCTGGACACAGACTTCCGTCGCCCCGAATTCATAGGCCTCACGGGCCCTTCGGAGAATTTCCTCCTGGGGCAGGTAGTATCCTTCATTGTTGCGATAGGTACGGCTAAAGGCGCAGAAACTGCAGCGTTTGACGCAAACGTTGGTGAAATTGATGTTGCGGTTCACCACATAGCTGACGTCCTCCCCCACGGTCTGGTGACGAAGAGTGTCGGCAGCCGACAACACAGCCCAAAAGTCCGTACCCGTTGCCGAAAACAGGCTTGTGGCTTCATCCTCGGAAAGGTCCTTCCCTGTGAGCGAGCGCTCCAGTATATGGGCAGTCTTGCTGGTCGCAGTTTTCAGGTAACCTTCAATCGCTTCTTTCATAGCTGGAGTTCAGGGTAGGGTTTCGATGGAGCAGGGAAGGGAGGGCCGCTCCAGTCACACCCGTGCCAGTAACCTTGCCCATCCGCTTCACTACGAAGCCGCTGGAGCAGTTCTGGTGTGAGCCAGTCCGAGCTTTCCATAAAATATTCCGGGTAGATGGGAAAACGCGCCTTCAGTTGATATCCATGATCCTTCATGGACTGCTGCATTTCCCCGATATGAGGCCAGGGGGCCTCCGGATTCACATAATCCTTGGTGACGGGTGAGATTCCTCCCCAATCGTTGATGCCCGCATCCAGGTACATCAGGTAGTTTGAACTGAGATTGGGCGGCACCTGAAGGTTCATCTCCGGGCCCAGTAGAATCCGGGCCAGGGCCACCGTTTCCAGCATCTCCTCAGGAGAGGCTTGGGGGGACTGCTCCATGGGTGTAGCGGATTTGGCGCAAAAGTTCTGAATGATGACTTCCTGAATGTGGCCGAAACTCTCCTGCAGATCCTTGATGGCCAAAAGAGCGTCGATTCGCTCCTGGGGTGTCTCACCGATGCCGACCAGAAGACCCGTGGTAAAAGGAATTCCCAGCTCTCCAGCAAGCTCCAGGGTCTTCAACCTGACCTGGGGGTGTTTACTGGGAGCGTGCTCATGGGGACCTCCCGGCTGGTAAAGACGCTGGCTGGTACTCTCCAGCATCAAACCCATCGAAACGTTCACATCTTTGAGAGTTTGAAGCTCACTTCGAGTCATGGTGCCAGGATTACTGTGAGGATAAAGATCGGTTTCTCGGAGCACCAGCTCACACATCTCTCTCAAATAGTGAATGGTGCTCTCGTAACCGTGGTCCTGGAGCCATGCCCGCGCCTCTGAATAACGCTCCTCCGGTCTTTCCCCTAGAACAAACAGCGCTTCCCGGCAGCCTGCATCTTCTCCTTTGCGAGCCACCTCCAGCACTTCTTCAGGGCTCATATAAAGACTTTCCGCCTGCCGCGGACTCTGTCGAAAGACACAATAGTTGCAAAAATCCCGACACAGTCTGGTCAGAGGGATAAAGACCTTGGGGGAGAAGCTGACCACACGGCCCTTTCCACTGTCACGAAGGGAGCAGGCCTGGGCACACATTTCCTTCACGGTTTGATCGTTCGTTGATTCGAGCAGTGACTTGGACATCGTCTTTGGTCCGCCAGATCAGGGTCTAAACCTGGTTACAAGTATAGGAGTCTTGCGCCAGTTGATTGTACGTGGGCCAAACAAGTGGAGTCAAGAAAGCCACCTGTCGGACTCGTCATCCCTGATTGACCCAGCTGACCCAAAGGATGTAGCATGCCAAAAGGAATCAAATTGCACACCATTAAACACCATTAAACACCATGAGGTGGGTACCATGAAAAGAGCACTTCTTTTATTTGCGGGCCTCTCACTGACCCTGTCCGGATGCAGCAGCACGGAAGCAGACGACGCTTCAGGGGTACCCGTTCTTTCCTTTAACGAATCCATTCCGGTGGGAGATCCTGAGGGCCATCCTGCCGATCAATACCTGAAAGTGACTCCCGACGGGACGGTGTTTCTAAGCTGGACGGAGGATCCCCAGGAGGCGGTGGGTCGTGACGCTTTTATCGCCACGGTCAATCCTGAAGGATTAGGTGAGCCCCAGCGGATCAACGACCAGCCGGGACAGGTCCAATCGTATGGAGGCGACAACCGCGTCAAGTTCACTTTCACTCCCGAGGGTGGTCTGGCGGCTCTCTGGTCTTCCTTTGGTCAGGGCGGAGGGAAGGGCGCAGGAGGAGACATGAAGGTGGTCTATGCTGAGGCAGGAGGCTCCTTTCAACCGGCTGCTACCTTGAATGACGATGGGATGGCAGTCAATCACGCCTTTGGCATGATCAATACCAGTCCCAACGGCACGATGTATGCGACCTGGATTGACGGACGCAACCGGGGTTTTATCGGTATGTCTGAGCCGATCTCGACTGCGGAGGCTCGTAAGGGCATCAAGATGAAGGATCTCACCCTCCCGGAATCCGTCTTGAGCAGACCGGCCAGGCCGATGAAGATGTATGAGTACGACAACTCTCAGCTCATGATGGCCTCCTCTGAGGATGGGGGAATGACTTGGAGTGAAAACTATCCCGTCACCGGCATGCAGGTCTGTTCCTGCTGCGTGCCCAACATCGCTTTCCTGGATGGCGGGGAAACGGTGATTGTGTCCTATCGGTTTGTGACCGACGAGTATCTGCGCGACCAGGTGGTGGTTCGTTCCACCGATGGGGGGCAGACATTCAGCGAACCCACCTATATCAGTGAAGACGGCTGGATCGCTACTTTTTGTCCCCATGCTGCTGCCTCGATGACCAACGATAATCGGGAGAGGCTCCATGCAGCCTGGTTTACCGGAGGCCGGACGCCTGAGGAAGCGGGAATCTACTACACCTACTCAGACGACGCAGGTCGGAGTTTCGCTCCTCGACGGCTCATGGCCAGAACCCCTGCTCACACCGTCTTGCACGCCGAGGTTCGAGTCGATAAGAACGACAGGGTGTGGGTTGCCTGGGAGAACATCGTGGAGGACAAGCCTCAAATCTTCCTTGCCCACCTGGATCAGGACCAAGGGGAGTGGAGTGAGTCTTACCAGGTCAGCGACGGCACTCACAATTCCATCTTGCCCATGCTGGCTGCAGATGGCGAGACCGTTTATGTGGCCTGGACCGACAAAAAGGGCGAGGACTCTCAGGTCATGCTGCGCTCGGCCGCTCTGGTAGGAAATTAAGAACGTAGGAGGCACCTCAGGTGCCGAAGAGTCGGATTCGGCACCTGAGGTGCCTCCCACATTCCAGAGCTCCCTGCCACACCACCTGAGGTGCCTCCTACATTCCCTGTCGCTATCTTCACCCTCTCTTAAAGTGCCGTTCCACGATGCGAGAGGCACCAAACAGGGCGACGGTGGCGACGGTACCCGCATAACCCTGTGAAGCGGCTCGTGGGACGACGCTGGCGTCACAGATGAAGAGCCCATCGATATCATGGGACTCGAAGTAGGGATTGACCACGGAACGTTTGGGATCCGTCCCCACGATGCAGGATCCGACGAATGCCTCAAGATGGTACACTCGTATAGGCCGATCCATCCCCAGGATTTCTTTAGCTCCCATCTTCTTTAACATCTCGTAGACAATTTCGCGTGCCTGCTCCAGGGGCTTCACGATATCGGGATGGTGTCCAGCGAACATTTGCTCGCCCCACTCGTTGATCCAT
>JAZFTY010000024.1:0-2762 GCA_036446935.1 Acidobacteriota bacterium
ATTCGCTCCTGGTCAAGCGGAGAAGTGACCAAGCCGGAGACCATCAATTATCGTACCTTTAAACCCGAGCGAGGTGGGCTTTTCTGCGCTCGCATTTTCGGTCCGGTGACGGATTGGGAATGTCTTTGCGGAAAGTACAAACGCATGAAACACCGGGGGGTGATTTGTGACAAGTGCGGAGTGGAGGTCACCCTTTCCAAAGTTCGTCGGGAGCGTTTGGGTCATGTCGAATTGGCCACCCCCTGCTCCCATGTGTGGTTTTTTAAAGGACTTCCCAGCCGCATTGGGCATTTGCTGGATTTGTCCCTGCGCAATCTGGAGCGAATACTCTATTTTGAAGCCTATGTGGTTGTCGATCCCGGGGAGGCACCGGTCAAAGAGAAGGAGTTGTTGACCGAGGAGAAGTATCGCGCTCTGCAGGCAGAGTTCCCGGGACAGTTCGAGGCGGGAATGGGGGCCGAAACGATCAAGGAACTGGTGCGGAACGTCGACGTGGAGGCCCTATCCGTCGACCTGCGTTTTCGCATGAAGAATGAGACCTCCCAGCTCAAGCGTCTCAAGTATGCGAAACGGCTGAAGGTGATGGATGCTTTTCGGAAATCCGGAAACAAGGCCGAGTGGATGATCCTGGACGTCATTCCCGTGATTCCCCCCGAACTGCGGCCGCTGGTGCCCCTGGATGGGGGGCGCTTCGCCACTTCCGATCTTAACGACCTGTACCGGAGAGTGATCAACCGGAACAATCGCTTGAAGAAGCTCATGGACCTGCGGGCACCTGAAGTGATCATTCGCAATGAGAAGCGGATGCTCCAGGAAGCAGTAGACGCACTGTTTGATAACGGACGGCGAGGACGGGTTTTGCGAGGTGTGAAAAATCGACCTCTGAAGTCACTCTCCGATACTCTGAAAGGAAAGCAGGGTCGGTTTCGCCAGAATCTGTTGGGCAAGCGCGTGGATTATTCGGGTCGTTCCGTCATCGTAGTAGGACCGGAGCTGAAACTCCATCAGTGCGGTCTGCCCAAGATCATGGCACTCGAGCTGTTCAAGCCCTTTATCTACAATCGCCTGGAAAAGGAAGGACATGTAACGACCATCAAGGGTGCCAAGGAGATGGTGGAGAACCACGAGCCCATGGTGTGGGATATCCTGGAAGAGGTGGTCAAGGAGCATCCCATCCTTCTCAACCGTGCTCCCACGCTGCATCGATTGGGGATCCAGGCCTTCGAACCCGTTCTGGTGGAGGGAAAAGCGATCAGGATTCATCCCCTGGTGTGTACCGCCTTTAATGCGGACTTCGACGGGGATCAGATGGCCGTTCACGTTCCCCTGTCTCAGGAATCACAGATTGAAGCATCAGTTTTGATGCTGTCTTCTCAAAATGTTCTCTCACCCGCCAATGGGCAGCCCGTGGCCGTTCCCACCCAAGACATCGTCCTGGGTTGTTACTACTTGACCATGTCCCGCCCTGGGGCCAAAGGAGAGGGACGTAGCTTTGCAAGCGTGGAGGAAATTCACCACGCCATGGAGGCGGGAGAAGTGCAGCTCCTCACGCCCATCTTCTTGCGCCACTCGGGAACCCTGATTGATCTTTCCAAACAGTACGATAACCAGGCTGTGCTGCACTCTGAATTGCAGGAAGTTCGAAATCAGTTGATTGAGACCTCCGTAGGCAGAGCTATTTTCAACGACCATCTTCCTGAGGAAATGCCCTACATCAACGGTTTGCTCAAGAAGCAGGGGCTTCAGCAGATCGTCAATTATTGCTACCTCCACTTCGGACTCGAGACCACCGTTGCAATGTTGGACGAGCTGAAGGACCTGGGCTTTCTCTATGCTACGAAAGCCGGTTTCACCATTAGCATCGACGACCTCATCATCCCCGGGAATAAGGGTGAACTGGTTGAGGCAGCTCGACAGGACGTGATTGAAGTGGAACAACAGTATCTGGACGGTGCAATCACCAATGGTGAGCGTTACAACAAAGTGGTCGCCATTTGGTCCGAGGTCACCGAAAAGATTGCCGACGAGATGTTCGAGGCCATGGCCCTCAACACGGGACCCGGAGAGGAGTTCAACTCCGTCTACGTCATGGCCGACTCGGGTGCCCGAGGCAGCAAGCAACAGATCCGCCAGCTGGCAGGTATGCGGGGCCTCATGGCCAAACCCTCCGGTGAGATTATTGAGACGCCCATTACGGCTAATTTCCGAGAGGGCCTGGCCGTTTTACAATACTTCATTTCCACCCACGGAGCCCGAAAAGGTCTGGCCGACACAGCTCTCAAAACGGCTGATTCAGGTTATCTCACCCGTCGTCTTGTCGATGTGGCTCAAGACGTCATTATGACCATGGAGAACTGTGAAACCCTGGACGGTGTTGAGGTCACAGCCTTGGTAGAAGGTGGCGAAATCATCGAGAGCCTGCGGGATCGTATCGTCGGTCGTGTGGCGCTGGAAAAAGTGATCGATCCTTTCACAGGAGACACACTGGTGGATGTCGATCAGGAGATTGATGACGATATCTCGGCAGCGATTCAGGCCGCCGGTATTGAGGGGGTCCTGATTCGCTCCGTTTTAACCTGTAAGACCAAGCGGGGTCTGTGCCGAATGTGCTATGGCCGCAACCTGGCCTCCGGCAAGATGGTGGAGATGGGTGAGGCGGTGGGAGTTCTAGCCGCCCAGTCCATCGGAGAGCCCGGCACTCAGCTCACCATGAGAACCTTTCACATTGGGGGTACTGCCAGCCGGATCGAGGAAGAATCCAC
>JAZFTY010000025.1:0-4167 GCA_036446935.1 Acidobacteriota bacterium
CGCAGTATCGATCAAACGATAGGACTGATCTTGGAACTGCAGAACCGAATCCACTGAGTCGCGGGTGGTCCCTGGGGTGTCCGTCACAATGACTCTCTCTTCACCCAGAAAGCGATTCAACAGTGACGACTTCCCCACGTTGGGACGGCCAATGATGGCGACCCGGATCTCCTCTTCCGCGTCCACCTCTGCCGACTCCGGAATTCGCCCCAGTATTTCCTCTACCAGGGTGGAGACGCCCAGTTTGTGCTCGGCGGAAACCGGATAGAGGGTTTCCACACCCAAGGCATAGAATGGTGCCACTTCGGGCTCGAGTTGAGGAACATCCACTTTGTTCACCACCAACAGGTATTCCCTGCCCCGCGATCGCAGGAGAGCATTCAAGGTCTCATCCAGCGGACTCATCCCCTGTCGGACATCCACCACGAAGAGAATGAGATCAGCCTCCTCCATGGCAATCTCCGCCTGCTGGAGGATCCTCTCAGGAATGATCTCTTTCCGATCCGGGATCAACCCGCCTGTGTCGATCACCTCAAACTGCTTCCCACCCCACCGAGCTGTTTCAAAGAGGCGATCCCGGGTTATTCCCGGTTCATTCCCGACAATGGCCTTTCTTTTGCGGGTGAGCCGATTAAACAGGGTGGACTTACCGACGTTGGGTCTTCCGATGATGGCGACTCGATACATCAGTTTTCAACCACTTTGCTCATCCACGGAATCGACGAATTTCTGGTATCGGCCCAGATCAGCCAGAGGCAGGGCAACCAGTAAATGAACTCCGTCCGCCTGGTAATCCTGAGATCGGATGTGTGCTCGCTCCCGCAGTTGTGAAACCACATCCCCTCGATCAAAGGGAATGGTGAGGTGCACTTCGCGGTAATTTCGATTGATCAAAAACTCTATTCGCTGAAGAAGTTGAGGCAACCCCTCCCCCGTTCGAGCGGAAATGAAAACATGTTTCCCTGAAGGATCGACTCGGGGCACTTTCTGCAACAGATCGATCTTATTGCAAGCTTCCAGGACGGGAGTGTCCTCCAAACCGATCTCATCCAGGACTTCATCGACGGCCTGCCGCAGGGCCTGATAGTTGGGATGAGACACGTCCAGCACGTGCAGGATTAAATCAGCCTCCAGCGTTTCCTCCAATGTGGCATGAAAGGCTGCCACCAGCGTGTGGGGAAGCTTCCGGATAAACCCCACCGTGTCACTGAGAAGAACCTCCTGACCGGAATCCAGAACAAACTTGCGCACCAGGGGATCCAGGGTGGCAAACATCCTGGCGCTGACATAGGTTTCTTGGTGGGTCAGGCTGTTGAAAAGAGTCGACTTCCCTGCATTGGTATAGCCGACCAGGCTCACCGTGGGAATGGGTACTCCTTGACGCTTTGCGCGGTGCAGCGCTCGCCGCGCTTCCAATTTCTTCAATTCCTTCTTGAGGCGTGAAATGCGCACCCGGATGGTGCGACGATCGACCTCGAGTTTCGTTTCTCCAGGTCCACGGGTACCAATGCCACCCCCCAGTCGCGATAAAGCCAGTCCGGAACCGGTGAGTCGCGGCAGCCAATACTCCAACTGGGCCAGTTCCACCTGCAGCTTCCCCTCTCGGCTGCGTGCCCTTTGGGTAAAGATGTCCAAAATGAGCTCGCTGCGATCGATCGTCTTGGTCTCCAAAGATTCTTCCAGTTTGCGAAGTTGAGCGGGTGTGAGGTCCTCGTTAAAAACCACAAGATCCGCCTTGCACCTGAAGACGGCCTCCTGAATCTCTTCCAATTTTCCTCGACCGACCAGATAGGAAGGATCGGGTCGGAACTTCTCCTGAAGAAAGACTTCCAGGACCTGCGCACCTGCGCTTGCTGTCAGCTCTTCCAGTTCCCGTAGGGATTCCTCCTCTAAGGAGCGTTTGCGATTATCCGGATAAACACCGACAAGGACGGCGCGCTCCGGACGCGGTGAGGTGATTTCCATGGGTCTGATTGTATCGTATCTCGAGAGGATTCTACTGAAGATAGGCTCAGGCGCCGGCACTCACGGGCTCACCTTCGTTGGAAAAATACTTAAAGATCTGCTCTCCGTGAAAGCGCCCTGTCTCAATAAAGATGCGGTTGGTCATCCTCCCGGACACGATGGAGCCGGCCAGATAGACTCCTTTTACATTGGTCTCCAAGGTTTTAGGATTGTGCTCGGAGATGCAGGTTTCCGGGTCCACCTCAATCCCCATTCCCTCCAGAAAATCCACGTCAGGGTGATAACCGGTCATGGCCAACACGCAGTCATTCTCGAGAGTTATTGCTCCTTCAGGAGTAGAGAGAACGATTTCCGTCTCTCGAATCTCCTGCACCGCACTCGAAAAATAGGCTTTGATCTCACCCCGTTTAATGCGATTGTTGATGTCAGGCAGGACCCAGTACTTGACCTGCTTTTCCATCGCCTCCCCCCGGTGAATCAGGGTCACTTCGGCTCCCCCATTGCGATACAGATCCAATGCCGTTTCAGCGGCTGAGTTCTGTCCCCCGATCACAGCGACCTTCTTCTGAAAATAGGGATGGCACTCGGAGTAATAATGACTGACCTTGGGAAGATCCTCACCAGGAAGGTCCAACATGTTGGGGTTGTCATAGTAGCCCGTGGCAAGGATGACTCTCCTGCAACGATACTCCTGATCCTGGTCCAGCTGGTCGATGCTCTGAACCAGAAAATCATCTTCCTGGCCTTTCACCGAGATCACTCGTTCGTAGTATTTGATGGGGAGCTCAAAGTCATCGGCGACTCGGCGATAGTACTTCAGGCCATCCACTCGCTTCGGTTTCTCCGAGGAAATAATCATGGGGACGCCACCGATTTCGAGCAGATTGGCCGTGGTGAAGAATTTCATATTGACGGGATAGCGGTAGATCGAATGGACCAGACAACCCTTCTCAATCAACCAAAAGTCGAGGTTTCTCTTTTTCGCCTCGATGGCACAGGCCAAACCTGCAGGTCCCCCGCCAACGATGATCCAATCCAGTAGTTGATTCATTGACACCATCTCTCCGGCTTCAATAGAATAGCGAATCGCGGGCGATTAGCTCAGCTGGTTAGAGCGCCGCCTTCACACGGCGGAGGTCACTGGTTCGAGTCCAGTATCGCCCACCAATCCTCCAAAAAAAGAGCAGGAACGAATCAGCCGGGATGATGCATAAGCCCGGCTAGCCGCCCCTGCACCGCATCATCTTATCAGAAATCTCGAACGTGCTGGACCAGAACCCTCATCGTATCGGAGATACCGCCCGGAGCAAGGAGCGTCTTGAGGCCAAGGCGCTCTTCCATTCTCTCCGCGTTGAGTAGCCCTTGGGCCTCCTCCTCCATAAGGCGCTCCTCCAGGCCCCAATCCAGGAGAAACCTCCGCTGAGTCTTCAGGGGTTCGCTCTTCCAGCCCAGCTGAGAACCCGTTTGCTCCATCACCTCAAAGTTGACGTGGGAGGTGATGTCCTGGCGACACAGGTTGAGGTAAGGGTCTGAAATCACTTCATGGCGGTGATAACAGAGGAGAGTTCCGTGGGGCCGGTCTCTGGAGTCATACTCTCCCCAGTCGTAGCCATAATCCACGGTCAGAACCACTCCCGAGTCGATGCGCCGATCCAAATCCTTCAGCATCTCGACCATACGGAGATTGACTTCATACTCCCAACCCTCTCGCCACTCCTTAAATCCGGTTTTCATGTACTCGAGAATACGAGGATCCGTGATCTCACCCTCCACCTCCGAGATCTCATCACCAACAGAGACGTAAATCTCCCGCACCTCCGATCCTCGGACCCGAACACGATGCACCGGAAGGGCATCGAACAATTCGTTGGAGAAGACAATCCCCTGTATTCGCTCCGGCAGATCCACACCCACTTCCACGGGAAAGTACTCCACGCCATCAAATATCTCGGGATATCCGTCCTTTAGCCTTCCCAGGATGTCCCGACCCAGAAAACCCTCTCCCACACCCAACTCCACCAGATGAAAGGGCCTGGGCCGGGCAAGCAACTCGAAGTAGTGAACGAAGGCGCTAACCAGGCTGTGAGCAAAGAGCGGATGAGTGGAAGGAGAAGTATAGTAGTCTCCCTGAGGACCGAAAATCGTTTCCCGGGTCGTGTAATAACCCTGGCCTGGGTCGTACAGACAAAAGTCCATAAAACG
>JAZFTY010000026.1:0-2358 GCA_036446935.1 Acidobacteriota bacterium
CCCGGATCCTCAACAAAGGCCGTAGTGTCGATGCTTGCGCCGTTATGCAGCTGTTGATCAAGGTTCTTAGCAAGCTCGATGAGATCTTCGCTTACCTGATCCGAGGAGAGGTCGGTCGAAAGTGGCCCCACTTCTTCATGGACACGCAAAGGGGTGGTGGCATCCAGCTCCTCTTCTTCAGCTGGATCCTCAGCCAGATCGGTGACTTCGGTCCCTGTGCCGTTTTCCGGCCGTTGAACCGGATCCCCAGCCCAACCGATAAAACCGTTTGCCACCGAATCCTGCGGGTATTCGGACGAGAGGGGCTCGGTTTCTTCGGGAAGGTGCAAAGGAGGGGTGGTATCCATCTCTTGATCTTCGGCCAGACGCTGAGCCAATGCCCTGAGATCCTTGGCTGCCTGATTCTCCGGGGAGTCCAGCAAGAAGGGCTTAATCGCCTGGACCGACTTTCGGACTCCCTCGTCGAAGTACACAAAGCCGAGGTAGCTGATATTGGTCCGCACGCATAGGTATTTGAACAAAAGGTGATGGAAGTTCTTGAGATGTGAGTTTTCTGAGCTCCCTCGGTACTGGTTCACCAGGAACTTAATCTTGAGATCGTCGATTAGACCGGTCAAAACATAAGCCGCGTATCGATCCCAATCCCTGATGCGATCGATCAGCTCGGGAATACTGATGTCCTGTCGATCATCGATCAGTTTCTGCCAGGTGGGTTTCACCGAGGAGAGGAGACCTTCTTTGCCAAGTTCACGCCAGAGATAGTGAAGAATCAAGGTTTTCAGAAAAAGGAAGGCGTTGTGAAGAGAAAGTGCTTCAGGGGTGATGACGATGATTTTCTCTGTGGCTCCCAAAAACAGATCCAAGACATCCCCCGAAGTCCCGGCTCCCAGGTCCATCAAAACCCAACTTGCTTCCAGGGCGCTTGCTTCATCCAAGAGTTTCTTTTTTAAATTGTCGGTGAGGGCCATCTCGGGCGAACCACTGTAGGAAGAACAGATCATGTGCAGGTGCTTCTGTGGGGTCGGGGTCAGGATGTGCCGAAGAGAGGGTACCTTCCTGGAAAGGAAGCTGTTGATTGTCCCATTCGGGGAACGGACACCGAGACAGGAATTCAGGTTTCCGCAGCCTAAATCGAGATCAATGGCGACAACAGGGCGGTTTCTTGTGCCGAACTGTTGGGCCAGGCTGAGAGAGAGATTGGCGGTAATCACCGTCTTGCCAACGCCACCCTTGCCGCTGGCGATCGCAACCGTGCGCGCTTTCCTCGGTTGAACTCCTTCTGCCATAGGACTTATAGATCTTACTATTGGGTACTGACAAGGTAAGTGTCGCGTCCCATGAATACCATGGGACGCGACACTAGCGCTCAGAACTGCTTAGTTTGAGCGAGCGTGTACAGGCGCATCATCGGGTGGGTATATAATGGCGCTTGCGGAGGAGATGATGTTCATCAGAAGCCTGATCTTGGTGGTGTGTGTGTCCAGCATGGCCTGGGCCCAGATCGCGACAGCAGCCCTTTCGGGAACGGTGACCGACGAGGCGGGGACACCCCTGATCGGTGTGCAGATTACGGCAAAATATCTCAACACTGGAAACAATTGGTCAGAGGTAACGGGGAAGGAAGGGAAGTACAGGGTGCCGGCTTTGCCCTTGGGAAGTTATCTGCTTTCCGCCTCCTTGTCTGGTTTCAAGACTGACGTTCGAGGGGTGCCACTCAGAAGCAGGGCAGATGAAGTGGTGGTGGATTTTACACTAGAAGCTGAAGCAGGTTCGGGAGAAGTGACGAGGGAGGTCCCACCTGAATCTCTGGAAGTCCCAGGCCGGGAACCGATGGAAGCTTCTACTCCTGACACAACAATCAGGCCTGACAGCACTGCGGCTGAGGCAGAGACCCCACCCATGGAAGCTTCCACTCCTGACACAACAAACACCCCTGATGGCACTGCGCCTGAGGCCGAGATCCCATCTACCTCGGCTGAGCAGTCACTGGCGAACCAGCCGGGTTCTCCCAGCACCCGGGCTGCGGGTTTTGCCGTGCAGGTGGCGTCTTTCCGATTGCGCTCGAAAGCCGAAGAGTTACGGACGGTACTGCAACGCGCTGGCTACCCCGTGCAGGTGGTTGAGGTCGACATTCCAGGATCAGGTCGTTACTATCGTGTGCGGGTGGGGCCGTTTGTCAAAGATGAGGAGGCTCGAGAAGCAGCTTCGAACCTGCGCAGCCGTTTCTCCCAAAGGATACCTAAAGTCTGGATCGTTCCCCATCAGCCCTAGCCCGGATGATGCATAGGTTTTCGTAGCGAGGCGTCGAAGAGGCCGTCCTGACAAGGCGCGCGACCGAGAGCACCGCAGACGTACTGT
>JAZFTY010000027.1:0-3137 GCA_036446935.1 Acidobacteriota bacterium
CCTCTCAGATAACCGGCACACCAGCCTTCAGCACAAGGGTTGCATAAGTGCGACGAGGGTTTGCCTCCCAGTCAATACTCCCCCGACAGATTGAAAAGGGCTGCGTGCATCCAGTACGCGTACAGGGGCCCCAGGGGGTTACCCTTCAGACAATGATTGGGGAAATAGCATTCTCCACCACACCCAGGGAGACTGTAAAAGGAAATGCGGTTCCCGCCCACACTGAGGGGTGATGGTCGGATTAGATCCTACGAGAACCGCACCGCTACTACAGTACAAGAGTGACGGGCTTCACGCAACACCCGTGTGTTCTAGTAAGGTCACCGGTGCGTAGAAGAATAGAGAGCAGAGGAGAAAGGGAGAAGATGAGCACTTTTGCTGAGCGCATGATTGGAGCGGCCACACTCGATGTTCATACCTATGAGGAGGTGGAAGCAGATACTACGGCCACGACCCAAGCCATGGCTGTCGTGGTGCTTTCCAGCCTCGCTCAGGGCATAGGATTCTTGACCCAGGGAGGTGGCTCCGGCTTTATTGTCGGTGCAATCGGGGCCTTGATCGGCTGGATCATCTGGGCATTTCTTGTCTACCTCATCGGAACCAAATTTCTTCCCGAGCCACAGACCCGCTCTGATCTGGGAGAACTCTTGCGCACCACGGGTTTCGCTGCCGCCCCGGGTCTGCTGCGGGTGCTCGGGGTCATCCCATTCCTCGGTGGGCTGATCATGCCTGCAGTGACGATCTGGATGCTGATTGCCATGATCGTCGCGGTGCGGCAAGCACTGGACTTCGAGAGCACGGGTCGAGCCGTAGGGGTCTGCCTGATCGGCTGGGTCATCAGTTTCGTGATTCTGGTATGGAGTCTGCTATTGTTTTCAGGGGGAAACTCCTAACTCAGTAGGAAGGCTCGCTGCTCCCCGGATCTTGACGATCGATCAGGCCCCTCCTGGAACTCTTTTAAAAAGGCCTACAGCCTGTGCCCGAACCTGGCCCCGGTCGACCTGCTCAGGGTAGTTTCAGTGGGGACTCATGGCGATGAGCAAGCTTCCATTGACCGGCTTGTTTGATCCACACACTGGTCATTCTGAGGCTCTGTCTTTGACGTTCGCCATCGGGCAGTAGGACCGGCCCCACCAGGTAGTAAGTGCTGACAGCGGCATCCCCATAGACTTTGATCTCGAGATGCCGGACTTGGAAATCAAACTGACGACCCGAGTCATGTCTCGCCCGCATGCGCTTCTTACTCTCTTCATCCCATCCGTGAGAGACCAGTCTGGCTGTAGGGGGATAGATGCTGAAATCCGGAACCATGTAGTCGTAAACGCCATCCGCATTTCCGGCTTTCTCCTGGGCCCTGGAGTCCAGCTCTGCGGCTCTGATATCCGCCACATCGTCCGCCATGACGGCTGTCGCCAACATTCCGATCACAAATAATGTTGCCAATACTTTCATTTAGCTTTCCTCCTTCAATGAGTGGGTTAGTGCCCGGGCATCCTTGAGACCCTCAATCCGTCAGCTTGGGAGCGGTTTTCACCACCTCATCGAAAACCCGCAGCAGGTTTTCTCCCATGATCTTAGCCACATCCTCTTGGCTGTATCCGCTGTCAAGAAGTGCCTGGGCCACGTTCTGGAATTCTGCTGCGTTTTCAATTCCTTGGGCCGACACCACCGTGGCTCCCCAGTCTGTGCTGATGCAGACATGATCGATTCCCACCAGGTTGACCACGTGGTCAATGTGCTTGACGTACTCAGAAAGCGGAGGAAGATCCGCTCGTTGCCGGCGAGCTCGTTTGAGACGTCCTGACCCGCTTCCCTGGGTCTTTTCTTCGATGAAATCATAGATCTTGGCAGGATCCCCCATATACTCCATGGGATCGGTTTCCGTGATTCTGGAACTGGGATTCGCCGTTCTTCTGGGCGGCCATTTCTCGTGATACGCGGGACTGATCACCTGGGGTATGAAGGGAACGCCAATGAGTCCTCCCTCTTGCCCCAGCAATCGGATCAAATCATCATTCCAGTTCAGCGGTGCATCCACCAGAGCTTCAACACCAACGTGAGAGTTGATGACCGGCTGAGTGCTGGCCTCAATGATATCTCTGCTGGTCTGCTCCGAAGCATGAGCAAGATCAATGACAATTCCCAGCCGATTCATCTCCGCTACCAACTCACGTCCAAACGGGGTCAGCCCCCCTCCTTTGCCGTTGTTTTCCTTGGATATGGCAATATCCCCGATGCTGTTTTTGAAGAAGTGCATGGGGCTAATGAGGCGCAAGCCAAGCTCGTGCAGCATCCGTAGGGCTGCCAGGTCGCTTTCCAGAGCACTGCCTCCGGAAATCGACAGGATAATCGCCAGTTTGCCCTGTTCCTGGAGGGCCCGCACCTGGTCGGCATCCCTGGCTATCCCCAACTGGTCGGGATAGAGCACCACTTGTCGATACATGTGATCAAACTGTCTTAGGACCTCTTTGACGGCAATGTGGTTGACCGAGTAGAACTCGTCAACGGAGGTGTTGGCGAAGACGGCACCCAGTCCACCCTGCCGGGCCATGGAAAGTGAGAATTGAGGATCATTGGGGTCTCCGACGTTCCATCCACCGCGATAGGCATTGGCCATGGGGTGCATGTGGGCATCAAAGACAAAGAACTTCTGGATCTCCGGGCTTTGGGCATGGCCCGCTACAGACCCGAACAGCAGGGTAGTCGCGATGCTTGCCAGAACACTAAAACGCTTCATGGTAAACCTCCCTCTTTGCTGAGAAGGGTTCAAGAGGATGGATTGAATGCTCTTTGGCCCCCTCAAGGTGTCTTTGTTACAAAGGTTACGCCTGGAGAGGGTTCATGGCAATGGGAAAAGGCCAGAGGGCAGGGGTCACCTTCCCCGCACATTCCTGGAAGGGCTCTAAAAAAGATTCATCTCGGTGCCCCCTCCTTCGAGTTTGAGAGGTGTCCATCAGGCATGGTTCTTGCGATTGTTCCTGAGGGAAAGCAGGGAAATCGCAAGCACCAACAGAGCCAGCGTGGTTGCGCTCACCTGGACGATTCCGGCTGTTAAGAAGGGTGCTCGCGACACGGTCACAACCGGATAGGGGTTTTGCACACCCTCGCCCCGGGGCTCGTTCCACCAGACCACGCTG
>JAZFTY010000028.1:0-4505 GCA_036446935.1 Acidobacteriota bacterium
GGGCCCCTTCAGCAGTTCTTCCACCTCATCCTGATAGAGAATGCCATCGACCAATCCCAGCTCAGCGGCCTGACGTGCCGTATAAGGACCCTGGTCAATCCACTCTTGAACCTGTTGAGGGGTGACTTCGCTGCGAGTGGCAATCTTGTCAACAAGTTGCTTCTGGAGGTCCGTCAAAACGGAGTCCATATTGGAACGAAAGGGTTCGGACATCCTGTCCCGAGTGAACATCTCACCGGCGGACTTGTATTTCCCCAAACCAAAGAGCTGAGGTTCGACACCCAGATACTCCAAAAGGTTTTTAAAAAAGAACATTTCGGCCCGCAAGCCCACAAGATCAACCGTTGTCGAGGGAGGAACGTAAACCTGCTGTGTGCCACAGGCCAGATAGAAGCTTTTGTTGTTGGCCCTCTCCAGGTAGGCCAGCGACCGCTTTCCCGCCTCATGAAAGCGCTGGATCTCCTGATGGATCTCCTGGATTGCTCCCCACCCGACAGAAACGTTTTTCAGGACCAGCATTAAAGCCTGAACCTTTTTGTGGCGCCGGGCGTCGTCGATTAGCTTCAAAAGGAGCGGCAGGCTGAGCTGGTCTCTAGGGCCAAAGAAGGAAGGGTGGGGACGGCCTTCGATGACCTCTCCCTGCAGGGTGATCTTCAGGTAACGTTTCTTCTCAGCCATAGGATGTCACATCACTTGATCCGCTCACGGGATGGAAAAAGGAATCCCCTGAGGGGCTATCCCTTTGTTTGAAGTTGTTGGGCAATCCTCTCGACTTCTGACCATACCCGCAACAGGTTGCCCGAGCAGATCTTCTCAATGTCTGTCTCCGAGTAGCCCCTTTTCAAAAGATGATAGATCAGGTTGGGATACCCGGACACATCCTTGAGTCCATAGGGCAAAGAATCGCCAACGCCGTCAAAATCAGAGCCCAGGCCGACGTGGTCCACGCCAATAAGCTTGACGACATGGTCGATATGATCCACGACGTCAGAAACATCGGCATAGGGGATTGGGTGTTCTCGAGAATACTCTTCGAAATGCTGCTGGGCGGCCTCATCCGCCTCCTGAAGATCGTGGGAATCAAGATACTGATAAATGTGCCGGTCCCTTTCCAGTTTGTTGCGCAGGTAGTCGTTGCTGACGAAAGAAGAGCCAAAGTTGATTTGAATAACCCCGCCGTTTTCCTTGAGTTGCAAAAGCATCTCGTCGCTCATATTGCGTTCCCATCCCGGAGTAAAGCGACGACAGGAAGAGTGGGAGGCAATCACTGGAGCCGCAGACAACTGCAGCACCTGAAAGAAGGTCTGGTCTGAAGCATGGGAAACATCGATCATCATGCCCAGGCGATTCATCCTCGAAATCACCTGCTTACCAAAGGGGCTCAGGCCGTTCCACTGGTGCTCCGGGTCCCCGGACGAATCGCAAATCGAGTTGCTTTTCGAGTGGGTAAGCGTCAGGTAACGGATCCCTTGCCTGTAGTAGTAGTCCAAATTTTCCAGGTTGCCCTCAAGAGGAGCTCCATTTTCAATTCCCATGGGAATAGAGATTTTCCCTTGGGCAAAATTGGCGTGAATCTCAGCCACCGATCGAGCCGGGGCAAACTTCTCGGGCCATTGGCTGGAGAATCCTTCCACCATAAGAATCAATTCATCCGCCAGCTCCTTGGCTCCCCCCTTTTGATAGTAAGGGGGAATATAGATGGCCATAAAGGCTGCGTTGAGCCCTCCTTCTCTGGCCCTGGGATAATCAAAGTCTCCCCCTTTGGTTCTCTGCGAGATGTCGTCTGCTTTTTTTGACAGTCGAAAGGGCACATCGATGTGGGCATCGAAGATGATCCATTCATGCGCCAAGCCTGCCGCTTTATCCTGCAGTCGTTGATCGATCATGAGGGGCTGGTTTTCGATGGTGACCTCTTTTTGGCAGGCGCAGGTGCCTGCCAAAACCACCAGGATGAAAGAATTGAGGATAAACGGTTTCATAGCTTTGCAGCACAGACACCCGCGAACATAGCACCACGCCCGATTTGTTTCAAGGCTCTCGGCTTTGAGATTAGCCAAGGATCAAGCGATCAGCGATCCAGACGCTGAGTGCCCCTAGGGCAGCTCCACAAACAACGTCGACCACATAGTGATAGCGGCCGTAAACGGACCCCACACCCATGCCGACAACGACAATGCCCGCAAGGAGGCCTCCCTCAAAGCCCCACAGCCGGGAGCACCAGAAAAGGAAAACCACAGCTGTAGAGCTGTGCATGCTGGGCATGGCAGCTCCTTTGTGGGCGATCCCTCCATACATAATGGCGTCAATGAAGCGGGTGACCCAGTATCCCTGCAGCTTTTGCTCCGAGCTTTCCAGCAGCCCGGCTGCCACCAGGCCCCAACGGGGACCCCAAACCGGTATCAGCGCAGAAAGGCTGTAGCCCAGGGCGTAACCCAACATGACGGCAAACACCATTGCCTCAAACTCACGAAGGCGGCCCTGAGTATAAAGATAGGCGCCAAGGGCTGGGGTGTAGAGGTAATAACTGACGTAGAATCCATGGAGAAGCTCGGTCAGCCAGGGCGACCCGTTTCTTGCCCACCACAGGCTGGGCTGACCGAGCCATCGGTTTTCCAGGCGGATCAGCAGGGGATCGAGGGAAAAATCCGAAGGATAAAATAAATAGAGAGTATGCCCCGCCCATTTGTAGGCCCACCAAAAGAAGATCACGGGCGCCCACAAACGTAAGAAACGAAGCCCCGCCGTCTCTTGCCAATCCGGTGATGCGCCCAGCAGCAGAATGACAAAGCAAGTGCCCAGCAGCAGGTTGGTGAGAAGGATGCGCGCGGAACTCTGCGGCCGTCGCGAGGCCAGCAGAATCATCCCCGAGTGAATCAAAAGATAGGCGACGGCAAGGCAGATCCCCAGGGAACCCGGGCCCCTAAGAAAGGTTGTCGTGGTGGTGCTCCATTGCTCCGGCACAAAGTCCTCCGCAAGAATACTAGCCCGGATTATGCATATGTTCTAGTCACGAAACGCCGAAAGCGTCGACCTGACAAGGGCGGGGGGCACCCGCTTGCGGGTCAGAGGCCCCCGCAAACGTACTGTACGGTACGTTGAGGAGGCCGACCGAGTGCAACGCAGGCGGTTCGCAGCGCACGCCGGATGGTTTCCGGCGGTGCAGTATAGAATTTATGCAAAACCCGGCCTAAGGGTGCTATATAATCCTTTTGACGATCATTGTCGAGGTGAAGATGCTAGCACTTGTTTTACTTTTTTTGGGTCTCTTCCCCGCTGGGCAGGAGGAGTCCAGTCAGGAGGAGTATAGCCAGGAGGAGTCCAGCCAGGAGCAACAGGGCGGAGGCTTCAGGATCGGAGTTTCGGTCAATCAAGTCTTCTTGTCTGTCAATGCCCGTTCCGCTACGGGTGGGTTTGAGAGCGGTCTGACCCGGGAACAGATCCGGGTGTATGAAGATGGAGTGCAGCAGGAAATTGTCAATTTTTACAGTGAAGGGGTGCCCGTGCACGTCGCTTTGCTGATTGATATAAGCGGGAGTACTCGTTCGGCCCAGGGGGAAATTCACCAGGCCGCACTGGGATTTGCCAGAAGTCTGGACCCTGAAGATCGAGT
This sequence comes from Acidobacteriota bacterium, assembly GCA_036446935.1. GTDB lineage: Bacteria > Acidobacteriota > UBA6911 > RPQK01 > JADFOI01 > JADFOI01. Next base: position 3,611 of record JAZFTY010000028.1, read on the forward strand.
AGCCATTATCACCTTTAATGATAAGCCCCGACTTATCCTGGACTGGACCAATGACATCGAGAAAGTTGAAGTGGCTCTGGGAAGCATCTACGCCAAAGGGGCCACGGTCTTGAACGATGCGCTGTACGTGGCCTTCGATGATCTTCTGGCGTCTGTAGAGGGAAAGTCAGCAGTGATTGCTCTGACCGACGGGATCGATACCGGCAGCATGGTCGACTCGGCAGAGACGATGGAACTGGCCATCCGCTCAGAAAGCATGGTTTACGTGGTCTCCAAGCTGGAGGAGTATTGGGCGGGGGCCATGGCTGCCAGGATGAACTACCAGAGACGTACCGGGTATGTCCCTAAGCAGCTCACCGACTCGTTCATTATGGACGCCAGACGCTTTTTGCAGCGATTGGCCCGGCAAACCGGTGGGAAGGTGCTGGATGCCCAAGCCTTCCTTAGCCTCAGTGATGTTTATCGCCAGGTGGCCGAAGAGCTCAAGAACCAGTATTACGTTTCTTATATCCCCTCCAACATTCTTAAAGATGGGAAGTGGCGCCAGGTGGAAGTGCGCGCCCGTTCCGCTGGGGTCGTGGTGAGTACCCGGCCCGGTTACTACGCCCCTCTTGACTAGCCCGTTATGCATAATACGGGCATAGATAGATCTCCCGGGGGTTGACAGGAAGAGGACCCGATTGGTATTCTTTGGGCGTCGAATGAGTACTAGATTGGTACTCATTAAAGTGAGGGTCTGGGAATCATGATTAGAATGAGCAAGGAAACGGATTATGGAATCGTCGTGCTGGCCTATTTCGCAAGCGCTCAGACAGGGTTGAAGCACAACGCGCGGGAAGTGGCCATGGAGAATCAGCTTCCTTTGCCCATGGTGAAAAAAATCCTCAAGACCTTG
>JAZFTY010000029.1:0-6271 GCA_036446935.1 Acidobacteriota bacterium
CAGGAGTGACCCAAGAACTCACTGCCGGTCACCAGCTAGCCATGACATTGGGTAACCCAGGCCCCGGAACAGCACCTTGGTAATGAGGCTGGTTCAGGTGAGCTCTCTCAAGAGAAAGGAAAACATTGACAGGCATTGAAGAGCTGGGTATAGTTCACATGACTACCCTATGTTTAAGGCCTGCTGAAGGGTGTCGATGAAATAATCAATAGAAGGCCTGTACTCGAGTCTCACCTTGCTAAGATCCCCCAAGGAACAACCGACCAGAAGCGTGTCACCGAATGAAACGTCACCGTGTTCTGCTCCTTTCGTGGTCAGTATCTCAGGGTTGATGACAATCACATTCTCTTAGGAGGAGAACATGACTAGCAACAAATTGTATGTAGGTGGCTTGCCGTACTCGGTTACGGATGACAAGCTACAGGAAATTTTCGCGCCTCACGGCACGGTAGAGTCAGCCCGCGTGATTACAGACCGGATGACCGGTCGGTCCCGGGGTTTTGGCTTCGTAGAAATGAGTTCTCAGTCCGAGGCTGAAGAAGCGATCCAGAAAATGAACGGCACTGACCTTGAAGGTCGAAGCCTTACTGTCAACGAGGCCAAGCCGCAGCAGGAGCGATCCGGTGGCGGCGGCGGCAGAGGCGGCGGCGGAGGCGGCGGCGGAGGCGGCGGCGGCGGACGCGACCGCTGGTACTCTTAAGATAAGCACAAAGAAGAGGCGTCAGTTCGGTTCGCCTCTTCTAGTGCTCTTCGAACCCTTTCACCTTTCCCCTTCCTCAGTCCTTTGAAAGCCGCTCCACGCGTGCTTAAAACCCCATACGAATCTGACTCTATAGGCTGAAGTCCCACTTCAGACTCCCCTGAAAACCGACCCTCGTTGTTGGGGGCTGAACTGCGGGCGCATGGAGGATCGATTCAGGAATCTGGCAACCTCAGCACCAGCGGTCTATCATCTTCGGGAGTCACGGCCCTTACCAACCCCATTTTAAGGTTTGAATGGGTTTTCCGTTTTTGTATACTTTCAACAATTCAACAAGGAGGTCTCAGATAAAAGCATTGACAATAGTCTGCAGAGACTAACGGAGTCGAGGGTACCCCGGCCCGAGGTGATGGAAAGGAGTCCTGATGGCGGATCTTGGAGTACTGGACGTTTTAGTGATTGGTGGAGGTATGGGTGGATGCATCGTGGCCACGCGTTTGGCAGAGCATGGAGTCCATCCTGAAACAGGCAAGCCCCTCAGGATCGCAATCCTGGAGCGAGGCCCCTACTTCAAGGGAGATCGAGATCCCAGTCCCGGCTACGGAATCCCATTTCGCCGCAATCTGTTCACCAGTGTCGCCCAGGACTCCAGGGAGAACACCCGCTACACCATGGCCAGTGGTTTCACCCAGAATGAAGTGGACAGGGGAATTAGACAGCGATACGTGAATACCCGGCGCGGCGATGCATCGGCCATCGGAGGGGGATCACTCCACTGGAATTGTAATACCCAAGTGCCCTTTGACCTGGACTATGGCGCCTACGCCGAGGAAACAGGCGTCGACTGGACCGTTGAAAAACTGCGCTCCGCAAGCCAGGAAATCCAGAGGCTGTTTAATATTCATGGTCGTCCTGAGTCCCTTCTCAACCCTGGCGACCTATTGTTTCGGGATTCTGCCAAAGCTCTTGGATACAGTGTGATCCCGCTGACCATAGCCAAAAGGAATTGTATTGCCTGCGGCTTTTGTAGCCTCATGTGTAAATACGATGCCAAGATGGGCCCCCTGATCACCCACCTACCCCTGGCTGAAAAACTCGGAGTGCAGATCATCCCAGAGGCCGAGGTAGACAAACTCATCCTGGAAAAACAGGGCGCTCGGGTGGTGGCCAAAGGGGCCATTTATCGCCACCAGGGGGCCACTGAAAGTGTTATGGCAGACAAAGTCATTGTTGCCTGTGGGGTTTTCGGCACACCCCCACTCCTGTTTAGATCCGGCTATGGCCGCCGAGATGTGCTGGGAAGTGACCTCATCGTGGAGAATTCCAACATCGGGAAGAACGTGGATGCCAAGGTGAGTGCCCCAAGGATACAAGCTGTCTTTGCTGAGGCCATCCACGATGGCGAGTATCGTGACGGCAGCTTTGACCTGTTCCAGGACGTCCATCCCCAGGGCTATTTCGATCGTTTGCAGATGAATTTCAGGGTCCAGAGACTGGCAGCTTCTCCAGATGCACTGGCCAGAGGCCGAACAGCTCCGGAGTTCGGGAGGGAACACAAGGAGTTCATGCGCCAGATCTACAATTTACAAGGCCCGGACAATGCAACCCGGGCTGCCCAGCTGAGACGAGGCGGGTTTGGAGTTGCCGTGGTCAGGCCCAGCGGAGTCCTGGGTGTGATGGACGCATACGGGGAGTTGCAGTACGACAGGAAGGATCCCGTTCTGCTGCGGCGCTTGAAGGACGGCTATGAAATCGGTCATGAAATCTTAAAGAAAATGGGGGCCAAGGAAATCTCTGGCTCTGTTGGTGAGGTAAGCGTAAGGACTGTCGCCGGGATAACCGGCAGCTGCAGAGCGGGATCGGATCGGAGCAATTCAGTGGTGAACTCAGATTTTGAGTCCCATGATGTAGAGAATCTCCTGATCTGTGATGCGAGTTCCCCTCCCCGCATCGCCAGCAGGGGATTCGGAAGTCCGGTCGCCGTGTTTGCGACCTATGCCGCCCAGCGACTGGTGACCAAGTATTTCTCGTAAGCCGGCAGATCAATCCCCGATCAGTTCATGGAGCGTAATACTTGCAGGTTCGTCCAGAAGATCGCCAGCCTTTTCCCGAAAGGCCTGTAGATAAGGCATTTGCAAATGTTTATCCAGATCTTCCTGGCTCTTCCAGTTTTCGTAAAACATCAAGCGCGAGGGATCGTCTTGAGACTGATGCAAATCGTAGTTGATGCAGCCCACCTCGGATCGGGTGGGCCCCTGAAGCGCCATAAGCTCCTGCTTGACCTCCTCCTCCAACCCGGGCTTCGCCTTAAATAAAGCCAAAACCGTTACATTTTTTCCCATCGTTTCTTTCCCTTCCCTGTCCTGCCTGTTCGTTAAGAGAGTCGGCACCCGAGAGGTGCGAACTCCATTTAAACACATCGCACAGAGCGGGAACATGGGACAGACAAGGGGAAAAGCCGGTTTTGAGAAAAAGTGGACGACGGTCCGTTTGGTGATGCACGTCACTGTAAGGCTCCTGGGATAGAGCTAGAATCACCACTATGAAAGTGGAATGTGGTTTTAACAAAATGGGAAAAGTCTTGAAAAGTCTCACAACAGGGGGTGCTTTAATGAAAGGTGTTTACTTTCTGCTCGTCTGCCTCATCGCCTTTTCGGTAGGCGTGTATGGGCAAGAGGAACTGACCATCGACGACATCATTGATATGGTGCAGGCAGGACTCAGTGACTCATTCATTCTTCAGAAAATCCGCATCAGCACGCTGGAATACTCGCCGACCGTCGAAGATCTGGTCGAGCTCCGACAGGCAGGGGTTTCCGAAAGGATTATCCTGGCACTGATGGGCGTGGGGTACAAGGGCCGCCTGAATTCCTCGTCACAGACCCAGACAAGGTATGCAAACGAAGATATGCCTCACCCCGACTATGAACTCTCTGCGGGCTATTCCGCCTTCTTTCTGGACGGGACTGAAGACGTCCGCGGCTGGAATATCACCAGTACCAACCATTTCAACGATTTGGTCGGCCTCACAATCGATGGAGGAGGTTACTACAACGGGGGATTCAACCAGGGCATGTATACCTTCTTTGCTGGACCTCAGTTTTCCTTCCGTTACACGAAATGGGTGACCCCTTATGTCCGAGCATTGGGCGGTGGAACTTGGGTCCAACCCGGCCTTTTCGATGTTACCGCAGTTACCGGCAGCCAGTTCGGTTACGGGTACGGAGCAGGTTTCGGAGTGGATGTCCGCATCAAACAGGGACTCGCCTTTCGAGTAGGCCCGGTTGATTTCATCAGCCTCCGGATTCTTGGAGTGAATCACGATCAGGTTCGAGCCTCCATGGGAATCGTTGGAAGGTGGTAAAAAGTCCAGCTCGAGGCCCTGATTTCCTCGAAAATGGGGCCTCCTAGGATTTTGGTAACAACTTGTTCAGAATCAATAGTTTAACTCCAGTACTTGGGAATCCGGTGACGCTCATTCTGCACAGAAACGCCAGACGTGACCTTTATGATGGTAATTGAGCGGCCGTAGTAAGAAAACGAAAGGGGTGAAATGATGGAAGCTTATTGTGTGAAGTGCAAAGAAAAGAAGGAAATGAAGGATGCCAAGAGCATCACCATGAAAAATGGCAGACCCGCATCTCAAGGCATATGCCCGAGCTGTGGCACCAAGATGTTCCGAATCGGAAAGAGCACTTAGTCTACAAGAAGAAAGATGCAGGGCGGAAGGTGCTTTCTTCCGCCCTTATCTTTTAGGATACCGACTCCTCACCCGCCGCAAACAGACAGGAATCTCTCCTTGGAAGTGTACCCGCTAAAAGAAAAGCTGCTGCTACGGGTGAGCCTGATGGTTAGGAGACAGGATGGCATCGCAGCGTAAGTATCAGTTCATTGATCGAAAACAGCAGGTTCGCTTTGCAAAACGTTGAGTGGTGGCAAGCCTGCCCTCCCAAGCAAGACCGTATCCACAACCGTACTCAATGATTCATAAAAGAATTTCCTGTGTAACAAGCAATCGACGTACCAGAGCAATAGACCCTAGGGTATAAAAACGTTTAAACCATTTATTAACAATGACTTAAGATTGAACAATGCCCAAGAACAGGAAAAATCAACAGTGGAAAGGCTCCGTCACCTGTAAACCGCAGTAGACAGTCAATCAGCGTTCCAGGATTTCTGTTTGCTCAGGCCTGGGGTGCTACAATGGCTTTCCGAACCCTCAGTATTTATAGTCCCGGCTAGGGAGATCCAATAACTTCTTCAGCGGAGGTGCTCATGCCCATCGAAATTCCCGAAACAGTCAAGCAATTTCTGAGCGAAAAGGCCTACGGTCATGTGGTGACGCGCAATCCAGACGGCAGCCCCCAAGTGAGTATGGTGTGGATGGACGTTGAGGGGAAAGACGTTCTCTTCAACACCGCCGAGGGGAGAGTCAAGCCTCGGAACCTGCGCAACGACCCACGCATCATCATTTCGGTCCAGAGTCCTGCCGACCCGCAGGTTCATGCTGTGTTCCACGGCACGGCCACTGTGACTGAGGAAGGAGCGGAGCAGCACATCGACAAGATGGCCAAGCGCTTTCTGGGAATGGACGAGTATCCGTATCGGGCTCCGGGCGAGAAACGGCTGCTTGTTCGGACTCAGGTGGATCGCATCGGAGGTTTCGGGCTCTGAGCCGATCTGATCGATTTCGTCAATCCTCTATTGAGGGAGCCTCCAATCGGATCGATGGTGGTGGACCTCCTTCCACTGGACTCCTTGCTTGATCAACACAGCCGAACGCTGCCAATTGACTCGTTGGACCGTTCCCTCCGGTGAGGTGATGGTTCCCACCACATAGCTTTTTGTCACGGCGGTGTCCCCTCCATAAATGTCCACTTCCAGATGTCGGAGCTGCAAATTGAGCTTCCGGCCGCTCTCTACCGAGGCTTGCCAGCTCTTCCTTTGCTCTTCCAGAGAATAGACTCTGCTGAGGAGGCCCCCTCCAGGGACAAAGCTCGTATTGCCCACGACATAGTGCTGCATGAAGCCGTCCACATCCCCAGAGTTGATCGCCTTGAAAAACCTCAGTACCTCGGCCCTCACATCTTCCACATCATCAGCCAAAACTACAGGGTTCAACAACGAACCGACTAAGACTACGGTAAGAACGTTTATGAAGCTTTTCATCCTTCTCTCCTTGGTTTAGGGGGTGGGTTGGGCTTACAGGTATTTCGGCTTGAAGGTCGTTGCGATCCGTTTGAGGGATTTTCTGAGCCTTCTTGTGGCTTGGGTTTCCTCGGTTTTATCCAGGTCGATGGAAGCTCCCCATTCACAGGTGAGTTCCTCGTGACTTTGCACCCATGTCATCGTCTTCATGGTCCGCTTACCGCAATCCGAGCAAGGGATGGAGATTTCAACCTGGTCAATCATGCCCGTCATCTTTTTCTCCGAGGGTAGCTCCGGTGAACCACTAAGGAAAGAATGGTACGCCCGGCAGGATTCGAACCTGCGACCTACGGATTCGAAGTCCGAACTCCTGAGTCCTCACAACCTCCTCAAAACTCAGAAGTTATTGGAACAAAGGGCTTT
>JAZFTY010000030.1:0-4315 GCA_036446935.1 Acidobacteriota bacterium
GATCCCAACCACATCCGTCTCTTGAAAGGCATCCTTACCGATCAGAGCCTGAGGAACCTGTCCTGTGATGGCCACAATGGGGACAGAATCCATCTTGGCATCCGCCAGGCCGGTGACCAGGTTGGTGGCACCTGGACCCGACGTGGCCAGTGCAACACCGACTTTGCCCGTGGCCTTGGCATAACCCTCGGCAGCAAAAACACCCCCCTGTTCATGACGGGGAAGGATCACTCGCAGCTTGTGAGCCGGGTCCACTCGGGTCAGGGCCTGATGGATTTCCATGGAGGCTCCCCCAGGGTAACCAAAAATCACCTCGACGCCTTCTCGGATGAGAGCTTCGACGGTAATATCCGAGCCCTTGAGCACTTCCCTTTCGGTTGCAATCTTCGTGGTCATAACACTTCACATTCTTTAGCTGAATTAGCCATTTTAGCTTCAGAGGCTAGGAAATTCAAGAGAGGAAGAAGCTGACAACTGACAACTGGAACTTGGAACCTGGAACCTGAAACGCGCGCAAAGCGCGCTCCTGCCCCCTGTCTCCCCTCTTATGCTACCCTTCCATCATGATCAGTCCGACGCCAGTTCCCTCTTCTCTCACTCTCCAGCAGGACGTGTCACTGGCTGATCTAAGCACCTTGAACGTGGGTGGAACCGCCTCCTGGTTCACCCAGGTGTATGACCTGCAGCAGTTCCAGGAAACGAGTATCTGGGCGGAAAAGCAGGGACTTCCCATCTTGTATCTGGGTGAGGGGAGTAATGTGCTCTTCTCAGACGAGGGTTTTCCCGGCTTGATCGTGCAGAATTGCATCACAGGAATTGAGCCCCATGGAGAGGAAGTGGAAATCGGCGCTGGCCAGAATCTAATCGAGGCCATTCGTCGGCTCAATCGTCTGAAGCTCTCGGGCATGGAACGTTTATACGGGATTCCCGGAACAGTTGCCGGCGCTTTGGTGGGAAACGCAGGTGCCTACGGCCAGCAGATCGGCGATTCAGTGGTGGAAGTGAGTATCTGGTCGAATCATCAGGTGCAAGTGCTCCCGGCTGGCGATCTGGACCTTCGCTACCGCAACAGTCTGTTTCAGAGGCAGCGAGACTGGTTTATCCTGAAATGCAGGCTGCGCCTGCGAAAGAGTAGCGAGCCCCTTCAGGAAATTTCCGATGAGATTCTGACCAAGCGCCTGGTGAAGTATCCTCAGGGTTTGAAATGCCCGGGAAGTTTCTTTAAAAACCTCAACTTGGATGAGATTCCCAAGACGGTCCTGGAAAAGATCCCCGAGGACTTCATCATGTTTGGAAAAATCCCGGCAGGTAAACTACTGGAAGCTGTAGGAGCCAATGGAGTCCGCCGTGGAAATGCCCAGTTCGCAGACTATCATGGCAATCTCATCGTCAATCTGGGCCAAGCAACCAGCCAGGACATCCTTACTCTGGCCGACGAGTATGCCGGGCGGGTGTGGGAGCATTTTCGAATTCGTCTCGAACCGGAGATCCTCATCATTGATGACGGAGAGTGGATCCATCTGAGAGGTGGGGATGAGTAAGCGGTTTGTGATCTCAGGACGCCAGCAACTTTCGGGTGCATATCCGGTACAGGGAAGCAAAAACGCTGCTCTTCCCCTGATTTCGGCAGCTTTACTTTCCAAATCCATCATTCATCTTCAGAACGTTCCCCGAATCGCGGACGTGGATGGCTTACTGCAACTCGTCGAGTCCCTCGACGTGAAAACTCAGTGGGAGAATGGGACTCTCTCTCTGGACTCGAGAAACTTTCGAGGCGGAGAACTGCCGCCCCTCCTGGTGGAAACACTGCGCGGGGCCATCCTCTTACTGGGATCCATGGCGCCCTTGCTGGGTTCCGTCTCCTGTCCGATGCCAGGAGGCTGCCACATCGGCAGGCGTTCCTTTGATGCCCACTGGGAAGTCTTCCGGGCGGCTGGATTCTCGGTGACCGAGCATGCTCGTCGAATCGAGTTGGAGAAAACCGAAACCGTTGAAATGCCCCGAGTGTATCTTACGGAAAGCTCGGTTACGGCAACCGAGAACGCACTGATTCTCTTTGCTGCTCTGGGCCAGGGGATCATCGAAAATCCGGCACGGGAACTTCATGTCCTGACTCTGGTGGAATTTTTGCGTCAACTGGGTTGCGAAATCGAATTACATCCCCTTTGGTATCGTGTCAAGAGCGGACTTTCCGGCCAGGAAAAGGAGTTGGTCTTTCAGGTACCCGCCGACTACATGGATGCCGGGACCATAGCCATCGCCGCCGCGGTTACCGGAGGAGAGGTGCAGCTGCAGGGAGTCTCAAAGGAAGAACTCCGGCCCATCCTGAATATCTTTGAACAGTTCGGTCTTCAGTTTGAGGAAATGGGGAACCAGGAGTTGAAGGTCAAGGGAGTCGATCTCACCAACCCTTCCCGGGTTACCGCAGGTCTCTGGCCCTCCTTTCCCACCGACCTGGTGAGTCTGGCCATCGTTCTGGCCACTCAGAGCAAGGGACTTTGCCTGATCCATGACTGGATGTACGAAGCCCGCATGTTCTTCATCGACAAGCTGATTCGAATGGGGGCCAACATCACCATGTGTGATCCTCATCGAGTGATCGCTGAAGGACCCTCCCTGTTGAGAGGTACCCAGCTGGAATCCCCCGACATTCGCGCCGGGATGGCTCTGGTTGTGGCAGGTCTTTGTGCCGATGGGGTGACCACCATCGAACATATTGAAGTGATCCAGCGAGGATATGAAAGGGTGGCAGAGCGACTCAGCGCCATCGGCGCCCAAATCACGGAAGAGGACTGATTTGGCCCGCAGGCATCTTCCTTAAACCTCACGTGGAAAAACCACCACTCGACGAAAAGGCGCCTTCCCTTTGCTTTCAGAGTAAAGCCCATGTCCAAACACGAGCTCGTGCTGTCGGCGTCGAATGTAAGGATTCTGGGGAGAAAGCTCGGAGGGCTCAACATTGCGTTGAACCCTGATCACCGCATCCTCCGCCTCCTGGATGGCGAAACCAAAATCGGGAGTAAAATCATCCTCAGGGTGCAGGACATCACGAAAATAACCTCTCAAGAAATTCTTGATCTGGGTTAGCGTGTTACTCTTAATGACAAAAAATTCCACACCTTCATTGAGTGCCTGCTGTAACTTTCTGGGCTGACGCTTCTTCTGGGCTTTGAGGCTAAGAATAACCTCCGAGTTGATCGGCTGATCTCCGACTCGCGCAGGCACACCCAATTCTTTGATTGCCTGCTCCAGGCGAGTCCGGCTGACGGCCAAGGGGTAGATTCGTACCGTCTCTGTTCTGCTTCGAAGACCCGTCTGGCCAGGCGCCTCTTTGGATTCCCGCGCCGTGTCTGCAGAAACTTCTTTAATCTGAACACTCCCATTGGCACCGCGAACACGAATCTCGGGATGAAATCGGGCTCCAGCCAGGAGTCGGTCCACGACAGTCGCGGTGTCATGGTAGATGGCCAGACGATCTCGGTGTTGGATTTCGACCAGATTATCAAAGGTGGGTGGGGCCTTCCGCTCCAACACCGTTTTTTGCGTTCCTCTTCTTCGAGCTTCTTCGTCAGAGAGAGTCACGGCCTGCATTCCTCCCAGCAGATCGGAAAGAGTAGGATTCATGATCAGATTGTTCAGAGTGATCCCATGGGCGGTGGCAATCAACTGCACTCCCCGCTCGGCGATGGTTCTTGCTGCCCGAGCTTCCTCGAGAGTTCCGATTTCGTCAATGAGGATCACCTCGGGCATATGATTTTCCACCGCCTCAATCATCACCCGATGCTGCAGTTCCGGGGACAAGACCTGCATGCGACGCGCCCTCCCAATACCGGGATGAGGAACGTCGCCATCACCCGCAATCTCGTTGGAGGTGTCGACAACCACCACCCGTTTACCAAGTTCATCCGCCAACACACGGGCCGCTTCTCGAAGAAGCGTCGTCTTTCCAACACCAGGCGGCCCCAAAAGAAGCAGGCTTTCTCCCGTTTCGATGACGTCTCTTATGATATCTACCGTACCGGTGACCGCCCTGCCCACCCGACAGGTGAGTCCGATGATTTCCTGGCGTCGATTGCGAATGGCACTGATCCGATGCAAGGTGCGCTCAATTCCAGCACGATTGTCCCCGCTAAAGGCTCCCACCCGGCTGGTGACGTAGTCCAGGTCCTGGCGTGTCACCTCCAGATTATCCAGGTAGACGACACGATCGAAAAAACGAGCTTCAGGCTGTCGGCCCAAATCCTCTACGACTTCTACCAGTTCCTGAAGATCAGGCTCTTTTTCAAGGGTCTCCCGAAGGTGAGGAGGCAACACT
>JAZFTY010000031.1:0-2162 GCA_036446935.1 Acidobacteriota bacterium
TTTTCCAGCGCAAAGCCCAGCGGGTCCATGACGTTGTGGCAGGTTGCGCAAGCAGGATTGGCACGGTGTTGTTCCATGGCCTCGCGCATCGAGAATGCTTGACCATCCTGGTCGCTTTCCACCAAGTCGGGGATATTGGGAGGAGGAGGAGGAGGCGGCGTACCCAGCAGATTCTCCAGCACCCACTTGCCCCGCAGTACTGGAGAAGTCCGGTTGGCATATGAGGTGATCGCAAGGATACTCCCTTTGCCCAGCAATCCTCTCCGTTCCTCCGTCTTTAACTCCACCCGCCGGAAGTGGCTGCCGTAGACATCGGGTATGCCATAGTGGCGAGCCAGACGCTCGTTCAGGAAGGTATAGTCCGCACTCAAGAGCTCCAGGACACTGCGATCCTCACGCAGCAGGCTTTCAAAGAAAAGCTCCGTTTCCACACGGAAGGCCTCCCGCAGATTCTCCTCGAAATAAGGAAACACGTCCTGATCCGGGTTGATGGCCTGCAAGCTGCGCAGCTGTAGCCACTGGGCGGCGAAGTTGCTGACCAGAGCCTTGGAGCGCGAATCCTTCAGCAATCGACGGACTTGCTGCTCCAGTACCACGGGATCTGAAAGTTTTCCGCCTTCGGCCAGTTCCAGAAGCTGATCGTCGGGTATGCTGCTCCAGAGAAAGAAGGACAGCCGGGAGGCCAGTTCCAGATCGCTGATGGGATAGGCGGTGTTGGAAGCAACATTCTCCGGATCGACTTCGATTCGAAACAAGAACTCGGGGCCAACCAGTATTCTTTCCAGGGCCGAACCGATTCCGGCTTCGAACCCGCCCTCGTTGTGTCCCGCCTTGTAGAAGTCCAGAAGAGTCTGGATGTCGTCCTCGGTTAAAGGCCGGCGATAGGCACGGCGTGCCAGGGTGGAGAGAATCTTCGTGGCACAAGACTCTTCGTCCTGGGCGCTGCTGGGGCGGCACACAAAAATCCTGTCGCGGCTCGGTGTTTGCCCGATTCCTGATGCATCGTAGGGACCAGTAATACTGACGCTGGCCACCCCAGGTTCACCTCCCTTATAGTTGTGCAAGTCATACTTGGACATGGGAGTTCTGAGCGGACCTTCAGGCATCGAGGTTTCCTTTAGGAAAGCGACCTCGATCTGCTGTGGACCTGCGGTTGCCGGGAAGCGCACCTCCAGGATGTCATCGGCCGTACGCTCGTAGATGTCCTGGGCGCGGTCGCCCATGGCATTATTGGAAAAGAGTGGTGCTGATTTGCCATGGGTTTCCCCACCGATGGTGAAGAGTTCGAGTCTTGCCCCGTCCAGACGGACGTCGAGCTGGTGAGGCTTGTCAAGAAGGCCTGTGATGTAGTCTCTGGAGTTTCTGGCCAGGCGGACTTTGAGGAGGTACTCGCCGTCGGCCGGGAAATTGTGTCGAACCGCGATTCCGCCACGCGACCCGAAAGGAAGAGCTTCGCTCATGCGGTCATCTTGCACGAAGTACTTGGGCACATTGTAGCCTTCAAAGACCGGGGAGATATCGGGATCTCCAAGGGCGAGACGGCTGATCTTTCGTGCCGCCGACAGGTATCTCTCCAACAAGGCCGGCGATACCGTCAGGACATCCCCGATGTTGTCAAAGCCGTGTCGGGAATCATCCGCGGGAAGCAGGGTTGCCCCATCGATTTCGACAGCCAGCAAATCGCGTACCGCATTGGCGTACTCGACACGGTTGAGACGATGCAGTACCGGTCTGCCCGGATTGGGATGGGCCGCTGATGCGCTGTCCAGCGCCGTCTCCAGGTAGGTCGCGAAGGAGTCGTAGGTAGCTTGATCGGGACGAGGCATTCCGGCAGGCGGCATGGCACCGGCCCGCAGTTTTTTGAGCACCTTTTCCCACACTTCCGGCCCATCGCCGATGTTCTCGACATCCGCTTGGTCGAGCAGAAGCTCGGCCGTACGGGCCGTCTGGTTGTGGCAGGTCACGCAGTATTGGTCTAGAACCGCGCGATAGGAGGGAGTGTGTGAGGGCACCAGATCTTGCAGCCCGGCTGCCTGCAGGGAACAGACTCCCATCAGCACGATTCCAATCGAGCCCAAGGTCGTCTGTAACTTCAATTTAGCAGTCCATTTGACCATGAATTTATAACCTTATGTAGCACGGGAATCGACTGACGGTCAAGT
>JAZFTY010000032.1:0-3505 GCA_036446935.1 Acidobacteriota bacterium
GCGAGAAGTCCGGAAAACAACGTGGTGCGTGTGGCTTTGCAAGCCCTTTCGGCGGTCCTGGGAGGGGCCCAATCGCTTCATACCAACTCCAAGGATGAGGCCCTGGCTTTGCCCTCCCAACAGGCGGCCCTCCTGGCCCTCAGGACTCAGCAGATCTTAGCCTGCGAGAGCGGTGTTTCCCAGGTCGTGGATCCCCTGGGCGGAAGTTGGTATGTCGAAAAGCTCACCCAAGATTTGGAAGAAGAGGCGGAAGCTTACCTGGAGAAGATTCGTTCCTTGGGAGGGATGCTCCAAGCCATCGAGTCCGGCTATGTGCAAAGAGAGATTCAAGAGGCGGCCTATGGGCAACAGGCGCGCCTGGAATCAGGGGCTGAAATCGTTGTGGGCGTGAACCGCTTTGAGAGCGAAGAGGCTCCCATCGAAGTTCTGCGCATTGACCCCGAGGTTGGCCAGCGACAAGCCAGTCGGCTCCAGACTTTGCGAAAGGGCCGCGACTCGAATCGAGTCGAAGCTGCCCTGGAAAAGATTCGCCAGGCTGCGCGGGGATCATCCAACCTGATGCCCGTTATCATCGCGGCTGTTGAGGCCTATGCTACGGTCGGGGAAATGGCTGATGTTTTGAGGGATGTCTTTGGAGAACACAAGGAAACCATTGTTATTTAAAGGAGCCTAGGCAAGGGCCATGCTAAGTTACGAAGAAGCACTTCGAGAAATTCTCGCCCAGGTTCCTGAGCCGAAAGTGGTTCGCGTGCCGCTGCGGAATAGCCTGGGCCGCGTGCTGGCCCATCCGGTATTGGCTGACCTCGACCTGCCTCCTTTCAAGAAGTCCTTTATGGATGGCTATGCCGTGCGCAGCCAGGACACTGCCACGGCTCCTGTAAAGCTTGAGGTTATCGGGGTGGTGGCTGCGGGTCGTTCAAGTCAGCTCCAGGTCGAGGCGGGTAAAGCTGTTCAGATCATGACGGGTGCTGCAGTGCCACCGGGAGCGGATGCGGTGCAGATGATCGAGAAGACCCGCCCTGGCGGGGCCGAGACGGTGGAGTTGCTCGAGCCGGTGATCCCGGGAGAGAATGTGGCTGCACAAGGAAATGAAGTGCGGCAAGGGGAGACGGTTCTGATTTCCGGCAGAGAGCTTGGTGCTGCAGAGGTGGGCGTCCTGGCAACTTTTGGCCACAAGGAGGTGGAGGTTTATGCGGCCCCCACGGTGGCCGTTATTCCCACCGGGGATGAGATAGTTGAAGTGGAAGAAAAGCCCGCCTTCGGTCAAATCCGCAACTCGAACGCCCACACCTTGTGGGCCCAGTGTCACAATCTGGGGTTGGATGCGCAGGTTTTTCCCGTGACTCCAGACGACCCAGAACGTACTCGGGAAGTGGTGTCGCAAGGCCTGCAGTATGACCTTCTCCTTTTCAGCGGTGGCGTTTCCATGGGTGAATACGATTACGTGCATCGGATCCTGGAGGAAGAAGAGGTCAGCCTCTTTGTGCAGAAGGTTGCCATCAAGCCCGGTAAGCCGATTGTTGTGGGGCGAAAAGGAGACCATCTGATCTTTGGGCTTCCCGGTAATCCAGTGTCCGCATTTGTCACCTTCGAACTCTTTGTGCGGCCGGCAGTTCGTCGCTGGATGGGATTTCAAAGTCCTTGTTTGCCCAGGGTGTGGGGAGAATTGATCGCCGAGACGAGGCAAAAGCCGGGGAGGAAGTTCTTTAAGCAGGCCCGGACCGTTTGGAAGGGAGACAAATTCGAGGTGGAGCCCATTGAGACTCGAGGCTCGGCGGATCTGGTGGCCTTTTCCTCGGCCAACTCACTCATGGTTTTGGAAGCGGATGTGACATGCCTTCCAGCTGGCGAGCGAGTGGAAGTACTTTTGTTAGATAATGACTTTGATGAAGGAAAAAAAGACGAAACTCACTCACCTGGATGAACAGGGTCGCGCCAAAATGGTGGACGTGGGCAGGAAGGACCTGATTAGCCGCAAAGCCATCGCCGAAGGCAAACTGTTTCTGTCCTCTCAAACCGGAGAAGTGATTCGCAAGGCGGGCCTTCCCAAAGGTAATCCTTTTGAAGTGGCGAGACTGGCTGGAATTCAGGCGGCCAAGCTAACCAGCCAACTGATCCCCCTTTGCCACAACCTGAATCTTGACTTAGTCGATGTTCAGATCGAACTTCAGGAAGAAGGATTCCTAATTCGCAGTGAGGTGAGCTGCCGAGGGGCTACGGGGGTGGAGATGGAAGCCCTGGCCGCTGTCTCGGTTGCGGCGTTAACCTTGTATGACATGTGCAAGGCCGTGGATAAGGAAATGACCCTCGGAGAGATCCGGCTTGTGGAGAAGACCAAAGGTGTCGCCGCCAATCAATGAATGCGGAAATCATCGGCCATTAAGGCCAGGACATGATGGTCCAAGAGGCCGCCAGGCAGAGGAAATGAAAGCAGGTCTCTCAAGGTACGGCGCCTGAAGTAGTGCACCAGCCGCACCTTTTTTCTCTTTGGCAATCCAGCTTCTTCTTGCGCCCTTTCCACGGCCTGGACCAGTCCTCCCACCTGATCCAGCAATCCGTTTTCTAGGGCCTGTGCTCCCGTCCAGACTCGACCCTCGGCCAACTTGCGGATCTCCTCCGGCGACTTTCCCCGGCTCTGGGCCACTTTCTTGAGAAACAACTCCTCATAGAATTCCCGCATCTGCTCTTGAATAGCCTCGGCTTCCCCTTTGGAAAAAGGCCGGGCCGGGGATAAGTAGCCGGCTCTTTTGCCTTTGTCCAGGCCGTCCACGGTGATGCCCAGTTTGGTGAGAAGCTGGGCCAGATTGAACTTTCCAGCAATGACGCCAATGGAACCCGTCAGCGTTGCCGGCATTCCCAGAATACTTCGGGCTGCCGTGGCTAAATAGTATCCTCCGCTGGCGGCCACGTCTCCGAAGGAGACAATCACCGGCTTTTTCTGGTCGGTGAGCTGGATTTCTCTCCACAGCAGATCGGAGGCCAGCGCTGAGCCACCCGGGCTATTGATGCGAATGACCACCGCCTTCACTCGTTTGCGCTTGCGGGCATTGCGGAGAAAGTGGGTCAAGCTTTCGGAGTCCAGGGCTGGCCGCCTGCCTCCCCTGCGGGGAGACTCACCTGTGGTCAGGACACCCTCTGCCACCAGATAGGCAATCTGCGGTCGGTAGAAGGTGACCCATCTCTTGAGCCAGCCCTCTTTTACGCGCAGCTTACCAGGGGATAACCGGCGCAGTCCGGTTTTGGGTCCTTCCAGCAAGTCTTCCACCTCATCCTGATAGAGAATGCCATCGATCAATCCCAGCTCAGCGGCCTGACGTGCCGTATAAGGGCCCTGGTCAATCCATCCTTGAACCTGTTGGGGGGTGACCTCGCTGCGGTCAGCAATCCTTTCAACAATTTGCTTCTGGAGATCCGTCAATATGGAGTCCAGCATCAAACGATGGGGTTCGGACATCCTTTCCCGCGTGAACATCTCACCGGCGGACTTGTACTTTCCCAAGCCAAA
>JAZFTY010000033.1:0-3664 GCA_036446935.1 Acidobacteriota bacterium
CCGTCACCCAGTTGAAGATTAAAGTGACTCGAGAAGGTGAGGAAACGGTTCTGGAAGGTGAAGCTTGGTGTTATACGTTCTCAGGATGAGAGCACTGAAGGGACCGTTCCTCGAGTGAGCGAACCGACCTCCGCGTCAGAACAAGTGAGCCGAGAAGGGAATCGGGCGCTCGCCCTGGTCTCGACGGCTGTGTTCCTGACTTCCTCAACATGGTTTTCCGGAACTGCAGCCGCCCCTGATTTAATTCACTCCTGGGGCCTTTCCTCCACGGAGAGTGCCTGGCTGACCATCTCGGTTCAGCTGGGATTCATAGCGGGGACGTTTCTCTATGCATTCTTCAACCTGGCCGACGTCTATAACCCTCGCCGGGTCTTTTTTGTATCCGCTTTACTGGGGGCGGCATTCAACGCGGCTTTTGCCCTGATTGCCGACGGGCTCCCAACGGCATTCGCCTTTCGTGCCCTAACGGGCGTGACCCTGGCCGGAATTTATCCTGTGGGAATGAAACTGGTCGCTTCCTGGTTTCGGTCACAGCTGGGATGGCGGCTGGGAATTCTGGTGGGTGCCCTGACCCTGGGAACGGCGTTTCCTTATCTTATTCAAACTCTCGGCTCCCAGTTCGACTGGAGGACTCTGGCAGGAACAGCTTCAATATTGGCTGTAGCCGGGGGATTTCTGGTGCTGATGGCCCTTCCCGACGGTCCTTTTCTCAAGGCTCGAGCACCCTTTGATGCCAGGATGTTATGGAGGGTGTTTGCTCATCTTCCTTTCCGTAGAACGGCCTTCGGGTACTTCGGCCACATGTGGGAACTCTACGCCTTCTGGTCGATGATCATTTTTTATCTGGGTGCTCGTTTTCAAGGGGACGATCCTTCTTCCGGTACAGGGCTCTCCTTACTGGCCTTCCTGATCATCGGAACCGGCGCATTGGGGTGCATTCTGGGAGGATGGGTTTCAAGGCGGATCGGAGAAAAGAAGCTGGCGAGATTCTCCTTGATGATGAGCTGCATCCTCTGTTTCTTTTCGGGAGTCTTCTATGAACTAAACTCCGTGCTCCTGGTGGGGCTGCTTCTCATCTGGGGATTCTTCGTGGTCTCGGACTCCCCCCAATTTTCTGCCCTGGCTGTAAGATACTGTCCTCCCCAGTACACGGGAACGGCGTTGACGGTTCAAAATGGTCTCGGCTTTGCCATCACAGTGATTTCCATTCAGCTGACTCCCTGGATGGCCGAGATTCTGGGATGGAGATGGGCCTTGACCTTTCTGGGCTTAGGCCCGCTGATTGGCCTCTATTTCGTTCAACAGTTGCCCGAGAACGGTGAGCAAAATGGACAGGCAGGTTCGGATGAAGAAGTGTGAGTAGAGTTTGCCTTCTCACCAGATAACGATCTACACTCTACGAAAATTCTAGCGAACAAGGCACCATAAGGAGGTTCCATGGGTCGAACATATCTGGCGATTCTCATCGTGATTTCAACCGCTTTTGGATGGGCGAGTGCCCAAAAGACATACGAACTAAAAGCCAGTCCTGAAAACATCCACTGGGGATATTTCAGCGCCGAAGTGGAACCGGTGATCCGGGTCAATCCGGGAGACATCGTCATCATCGAGGATGTTCCTCGGCTGGATCCCATCGACATGGAAAAGCGGGGGATCCCGGCTGAGGAGATGTCCGAGGGCTACCGTCGCATCTATCGAGAGGTAACGGATAAGGGTCCTGGACCTCACATCATGGTGGGTCCGGTCTATATCAACGGAGCTGAACCCGGCGACGTCCTGGAAGTGCGTATTCTGGAAGTGGAACTGGCCTATACTTTTGGTTACAGCCGCCTCAGCTCTAGAGGAGGAACCCTGCCCGGAGAATTTGAGCGCTGGGAGAGGATTCTTCGCATCGACCTCGAGAAGAAAACCACTCAAGCTGCTGAAGGAGTGGTGATTCCCATGAACAATCCTTTCTTCGGCTCCATGGGAGTAGCTCCGGCGGCAGCTGCTGGACGTATCAGCACCGTCCCTCCAGGGAATTACGCAGGAAATCTGGACAATAAGGACCTGGGAACCGGGAGTATCCTATACATTCCGGTACACACCAAAGGGGCCCTCTTTTCCGCAGGGGATGGCCATGGAGTACAAGGACATGGGGAGGTTTCCATCAACGCCCTGGAGACCGGGTTGCGGGGGCGCTTTCAGTTCTTCGTTCGCAAAGACATGAAGCTCAAGTGGCCACGAGGGGAAACCCCCACTCACTGGATGGTGATGGGGCTGCATGAAGATCTGGATGAAGCCATGAAGATCGCTGTGAGGGAAACCATCGACTTCATTGTCGAGCGCTTTCCTCATCTGGATCGTAACGAGGCCTTTATGCTGGCCAGTCTGGCCGTGGATTACCACGTTACTCAGAATGTGGACCGAACCAAGGGAATCCACGGGATGATTCCCAAAGACATTTTTAAGTGAGAGAGTCAGCTCGGATTATGCATAGGTTTTCGTAGCGAGGCGCCGAAGACGCCGTCCTGACCAGACGCGCGACCGAGAGCACCGCAGGCGTACTGTACGGCACGTCGAGGAGCTCGAGGGAGGGGGTTACCCGCTTGCGGGTCGCGCAGTCAGGGCGGATGGTTTTTGGGCGCCACAGTAGAAAATTTATGCATATTCCGGGCTAAGCCGCTATTCTGCGGACCTTGCGCTTGAGAGTGCGGATCCTGCGCCGAATCGACTTCAGTTGGACATGATCGTGGGCATCCAGGGCTGCATTGCGCTGTGATTTCAGCTCTCGAATCTGGAGTTTGAGCTTACCTTTCTCCTTGTTCACCACCTCAGGAGATTCTGGCGGTGTACTTTCCTGAGCAGGAGCTTTCTTTTCTTCTGCGCTTGGCGGTTCTCCCTCCTTCGTTCCCTCAAGAGCAGGCTCACTGGCCGTGTCTTCCTGAGCAGCGGTAGACTCCTCCTTTGCGCTCTCCTCAGGAGGCTCACTGGTTGCGTCTTCCTGGGCAGCGGCAGGCTCCTCCTTCGGGCTCTCCTCGGGAGGCTCAGCGGCCGTGTCTTCCTGGACGGCTGCAGGCTCCTCCTTTGGGCTCTCTTCGGGAGCTGTACTGGCCGTGTCTTCCTGGGCAGCGGCAGGCTCCTCCTTTGCGCTTTCCTCGGGAGGCTCAGCGGGCTCACTCTCTTGGGCGGCTGGCTTCTCATCTTCTACCTTCTTTTCAGAAGCTTCAGCGGCGTCACTATCCTGGGTAACAGGTTCCTTGTCTTGCACAGTCTCTTCAGGAGCTTCACCGGCTTCAATCCCCAGTGCCTGGCACAACGCTGCCAGCAGTTCCTTCTTGGGCATTTTGGCAGGATCCTGCAACGCTTCGTGCTCTACTCCTTCAGCGATCTTTCGGAGTTGGGCTACAGTCTGCGTACTTAAATCTTCGAACTTGTATTCCGTCATATTTCGTATGCCTCAAGGTCGTGGGTCAACGGTTCACTGGATTGTTTTTGAGGAGACCAGCCTGGAAGGCTGGACAGCGCTGCTTTTGCCTTCTTGGACTTTCAATCTTTTCTTGCAGGTATCACAGAAGTATACGAAGTCCTTCTTATCGATACTTTGCTGAGTGATGATGTCGTCTTCCTTGGTGTCGGTCCATTGCTGCGGCGTGGAACAGTCTCGACAGATTACTTGTCGTGT
>JAZFTY010000034.1:0-5676 GCA_036446935.1 Acidobacteriota bacterium
CTCACCACGAACGGCTTCTTCCGCGATCTTGACCTCAACATTCCCCCCATCTTCTACGAGAATGTTCACGGCCTCCAGTTTTTGTTGTAAGCCTCCGATTCGCAGGGCGGAGGGTCCCATATCCACTCCACGGCGGCCGGCGCCCAGGTCCATGGGGACACCGATCATGCGCACGGGTTGGGAGATCCGGAAAGGAATTTCGGTGCCGGAATCAGGTGAAGCTTTTTTTTTCAAACGGGCTGGTGTGTCAGCTTGTTCAGAACCAATTTGCCAAGCGACAGAAGGTCATTAGCCCGGACATATGTATAGATTCTTTACTGCAGCGACGAAATCATTCGCCCTGACCGCGTTGCGTTCGGTCGGCCTCCTTAACGTACTGCAGAGAGTACGTTTGCGGCGGCCTTCCGTCGCGCGCCTTGTCAGGTCGGCGCCTTCGTCGCTTCGTGACAAGAACCTATGCATAATCCGGGCTAAGAGGCGAACGAGTTAACTCTCATTTTGGATCTATCGGGGAAACGAAACAGTGATGTGGATCACCAGACACCTGAACGGGTGTGCTGTGTGGGGATCGAGGATTGGCTGAACCAGGCTCAGGCCTTCAATTCAGCGCCGTCCTGGCCTTGGCCAGCACCCCATCCAGACCGTCCAGGGAATCGCTATTGAGTGGCTTGTAGATCTGTTCCAGGTATTCCTGAGCTTTAGCGGCATAGTCCTTTTCCAAAACGACCGCTTTAGCAAAGGCCTCCATGGCCGCTTCCAACTGTTGCAATTTCCAGTAGCTCAAACCCATGGAGAGATAGGCCAGATCACTCTTCGGTGAATACCGCAAGGATTCGGTGTAGTTTTGGATGGCCTCTGCGAAATTCTCTTTGTCATAAGCGGCTCTGGCGAGTGTGGTGTAAGCGGTCCCTTTCACGCTAGTCCACTGGGCGGCCTGCCAACCCGAAGGGGTGCCCTGAGGGTAAGCCTTCAGCAACATCTCGTAGTACTGGACAGCTTTGTCCCCATTTTTCTGACCGGTGTGATAACTGGCCAGCCAGTAGGCAAAATAAACTCCGTCCTTGGGACCCATCGCATCCAGGGCTTTCTGGCTGTATTCTGCAGCCTTGGGAGCATTATTGGTGGCAATATAGCTTTGGGCCAATATTAAGGTCGTTTGCTTATCCGGCTGGATGGCCTGGAGTCGCTCACCTATCTCAATGGTCTTGGCATGATCCTGCTTCTGGACGGCATCACGAAGGTGTTGATTTAGCAAGGCTGTGCTATTAGGAAAAAGCTTCAGCATTTTGCTGGAGAGTGCACTGGCCTCTTGGGTTTTGCCTGCCTTTTCGTAATCCGCAACCGTTCGACTGAAAAAGCTTTCGTAATACTGCAGGATCTTCGACTCGGGATGCAGCTTCTTCATGAAGCTTTCCAGTTGCTGTTCCCGGGCCGATAAATCGGAGCCTTTCATGATCTCTTCCAGCTGTTCCAAATGCTTCCCGTAGGCCCATTCTGACTCCGGGGCTACTCCTTCCGGAAGTTCCACTGGCTCCTGTGCCAACAGGGATACTATCCCCACGCACCCGCCTAGGACCAACAGGATAACAAGACGTTGACACACTCGTAGCTTCATTGAGCCAGCCTCCTCAAATTAGAATTGATCCGACATGATTGGCGAAAGTATACCCCTTCTACTCAGCAACAGCCAAGACACAAAAAGTTAGATTACTCTACCCTACGCCCGGTTTTGTTGCTAGCCCGCAGAAAGATTAACTGGTTGTCTCCAACTCGAAGCTTGCGCACAAGGGTCAAAGCCTCCGGAACAAAGTCTAGCTTGGCCTTCTTGAAGGTTTCCAAGATGACCTGAGTACTGGGCTGCAAAAAAAGGCGTCGACTCGCCACCGTCAATAGCTTTTCATAACGGCCGAAATCACGCGGGGGGTCAAAAAAAACAAAATCTACAGCAGGAAGCTCTAGCTTTTTGAGAAGCACGAAAGCATCCATTTGATGGATCTCGTAGCCCTCTTTCACCTGGCAGATATCCAGATTCTTCCGCACCAGCCTCAGGGCCCGGGAACTCCGATCGTTAAAGATCAGATGCCGAGCACCCCGACTGAGTGCTTCAAGGCCGACGGCTCCCGATCCGGCGAAGAGATCCAGCCACACCGACCCCCTGATCGAATCCCCCAAGATGCTGAACAAGGCTTCCCTCAAGCGCTCCGTGCTGGGCCGGACTGGCATGGGCACCGCTGCCAAACGCCGCCCTCGATATTGACCACTAATGATCCGCATGAAGCTAACCCACGTGGTAGAGACCGTAACGTTGCCTCCACCACTTATCCAACCAGGAAAATTCCTCCTGAGGAGATCGAGCAGAGGATTTCAGATAATGCCGCAAGTACCGTTTCGCCTCCCGTCGAGCCAGCTCCAAGAGCTTGCGGTCCCTGACAATATTCGCGAACAAGAACTCGGGAATCCCCGACTGGCGGGTCCCGAGAAACTCACCCGGTCCCCGAATTTCAAGATCTTTTTCCGCAATCTTGAATCCATCCTGGGTCTGGCACAGGATGTTGATTCGCTCCTCAGCCTCCTGAGAGCGAAGATCTTCGGTCATTAGAATACAGAGTCCCGGGTGCTGACCACGCCCGATCCTTCCTCTGAGTTGATGGAGTTGAGAAAGACCGAATCGCTCGGCATGCTCAATCACCATAAGGGTAGCACCGGGAATGTCGATACCCACTTCGATGACAGTTGTGGAGACGAGCACCTGAATTTCACCCGCCCTGAACCTGCGCATGAGCTGGCCTTTTTCCTCCACTTTGAGCCGACCGTGCATCAGCATCACGGCCGCATCCGGGAAAACCTCTTTCTGTAAATGTTTGGCCATTGCCGCTGCTGCTCGAAGATCCACTTTTTCAGATTCTTCGATGAGTGGATAGACCACGAAGGCCTGGCGACCTTCATTCAGTTCCTGGTGAACCAAGGCATAGACCTCTTCACGGTTCCGCTCGCCCATGACGATCGTCTGAACCGGCTGCCTGCCCGGCGGCATTTCATCCAAAACTGAGACATCCAAATCTCCGTAGAGGGTGAGTGCCAGACTGCGGGGAATCGGGGTAGCCGTCATGATCAGAGTTTCGGGGAGATCTCCTTTGCTGATCAGCTTTGACCTTTGCAAAACACCAAAGCGATGCTGCTCATCAATCACGACCAGGCCCAGTTTTTTGAACTGAACTCCTTTTTGAATCAAGGCATGGGTCCCGACGATCAAATCGGTTTTCCCGGACTGAATTTGACCCAGAACCGATTCTCGCCTTTTACCTTTAACACTGCTGGTGAGAAAGGAGATCCGGTAGCCAGTACCGCTCAGAAGCTGGCAAACCGTGTGGTAGTGCTGTTCAGCCAGAATTTCCGTAGGGGCCATCAACGCCGTCTGAAAACCATTCTCTACCGCGATCACCATGGCCTGCAGAGCCACAATGGTTTTTCCCGATCCAACATCCCCTTGAAGCAATCGGTTCATAACCCTGGAGCTGCACAAATCATCTCCGATCTCCTTCAGAACCCGTGCTTGAGCAGAGGTGGGTTGGAAGGGAAGAATGGATCTCACTCTTGCTTGAACGCCCTTCCCCATCCGAATGCACCTCTTCTTGGAACGGCTTTCGCGTTTTTTCTTGATGAGTTGAAGTCCCAGTTGGAAGAGGTAAAACTCTTCGAAGATGAACCTTTGCTGGGCCAGGGTCTGGTTCAAGCCAAGCTCTTTGAGGTAGGCCTCTTTAGAGACTCCTGTAGCAGCGCTCGGAAAATGGATCTCCTCTAAGGCTGACTTACGATCTGGAAATTGGTACTGACGAACGACAGATGTGGGAAGCGGTTCATCAAGCTGATCCGGCAAATCAGCCAGCAAGTGAAAAATGAACTGGCGCAGGGTCCGAGTGGTCAGTCGGCCAATTTTGCGATAAATCGGAGCAATCCGTCCGCTATGTACCTTCTCGTCGGATCCTCCTGCCAGAATCTCATACTCCGGATTGATCATGGAAATGCCCTGACTGTACTCGTCCACACGGGGAATCCCGTAAAGGATGACCGTTCTTCCCCGCTGAAAGACCTGGCTCAGGTAGGGCTGGTTGAAGAATTTGGCTTTCACGGAACCCGAGTCATCCTTCACCACCATCTCAAAGATGCGCATTCTCTTCATGGGAGTGGTGTAACGGCCCGTTATGGAAACCTTACCTTCGATCACCACCACCCGGTCAGCTTCTATCTCTCCAATAGGCCGAAGATTGGTTCTGTCCTCGTAACGAATAGGCTTGTACTTTAGGAAATCTTCTACCGTGTGAATGTTGGCCCCAGCCAGCATTTCGGCCCTTCGTGGTCCAACCCCTTTGATCTCCTGAACCGGTGTCTCCAGCGTAACGGGCATCTGAGCCGGGATTATGCATCAATTCGCTGGCCCGGGCTATGCATAGAAGGCGCGCGTTCCAGGTTTCAGGTTCCAAGTTTCATGTTGGTCCTGCCTCCTGTCTCCTGTCTGTTGTCTGTTGTCTGTTGTCTGTTGTCTGTTGTCTGTTGTCTGTTGTCTGTTGTCTACGAACGAGCGGGCTTCGCCCGTTCGTTCGTTATGCTATATTGGCGAACGTGAAGAGCTTGGGTCTGTTTTTGATTCTGTTGGGATCGTTGGGCTGTGGAAAAAGCCTGGAAAAACAGGTTCAGGAACAGATTCGTACCTTCGATCATGCCTCCCTTTCAGAGCAGCAGGTGGAGGTGCAGAATGTGAAAGAAAACGGAGACCACGCCGTAGCAGAGGTTCGAATTACGACTGCTGTGAGGCTCGTCAAGAAAGACGGAAATTGGGTGATTGAGGAATTCCGTATCGGAGACCGCCGCTGGGAACGAGCGGAGCACATCTTGGCGGTGATCAACGAACAACGAACTGAGACGACTCTCCAGCAGCTGAACCTGATCACCGAAGGAATCCGCCGCTACGCCGATCTAAATCAAGAGATTCCAAAGGTTTCCAGTTTTGAAGAGCTGATGGACATACTGTCTCCGCAGTTTCACAACCAGGTGGTGCGAATCGATGCCTGGTCCAACCCTTTTTCCTACCAGACGGTTGGGGCCGATGCTTATGATCTCAAATCGGCAGGTCCCGATGGAAATCTGGGAACCCCTGACGATCTAGTTCCAGCCCCCTAGCCCGGATTTCTCACACCTCCTCGTCACGAAGCGGCGGAAGGGCCGGCCTGAGTGCGTTGCGCCACGCGCGACCGAGGCCCCCGCAAACGTACTGTATGGTACGTTGAGGAGGCCGACGGAGGGGGCACCCGCTTTGCGGGTCGCACAGTCAGGCCGGATCATTGCGCCGATGCAGTAGAGGGGGTGTGAGAAATTCGGGCTAGTGCCTCGTTTCATCGATACGGTGACGTTTGCGGGGGGCTGGGGCACCCGCTTGCGGGTCCCGGGCCTTGTATCCACAGCCATCTCCACCGCCTCGCTGCGATCAGGTGTGAGAAATGCGGGCTTCTAATCGTCATGGAAGGTGGTGAACCGTAGGATCTCGTAGTTTTTGACTCCACCCGGGGTTCGGATCTGCACCTCATCTCCTTCTTCGCGTCCCATCAGGCTCTGTCCGATCGGAGAGGCGGTTGAGATCAGTCCTTCCTTGACGTTCGATTCTTCGCTGCTCACCAATTT